>CAUZWH010000214.1:0-5694 GCA_963583675.1 Alphaproteobacteria bacterium | reverse complement strand
AAATTCAACTCTGGTCCCTATGCCAAGTACGGCCACAAGGGCGAATCCCAGACCGTCGATCCGACGATCCCGCATCACGAACCCGGCCACCCGCTCAAGCATGAGTTCACCCGCGCGATCCCGACCTCGCAGTGCATGAGCTGCCACATGCACCAGCCCAACGTCTTCGTGAATCCGTTCTTGGGTTACACGATGTATGACTACGAGTCGGATGCGCCGTTGATGTGGCCCGAAGAGCAGCAATATCCGAGCAACGCGGAGATGTTCGAGCGTCTCATGCGCAATCCCGAGGAGGCCGCCACTAGAGGTAAATGGGGCGACCCCGAATTTCTTGCCAATGTTTGGACCGATATCAACCCCAAGGCGAAGAACACTCAATTCGCCGATTACCACGGCCACGGCTGGAATTTCCGCGCGGTTTTCAAGAAGGATCGTAAGGGCAACTTGCTCGACGCCGAGGGTACCATCGTCGCTCCGGACGATCCCGATAAGTTCAAAAAGGCCGTGCATATGAAGTCGCTCCATCTGGAGCTCGGCATGCATTGCGTAGACTGCCACTTCTCCGGCGACGCGCACGGTAACGGCTACATCCAAGCTGAAGTCGCCAACGCCGTCGAAATTGATTGCGCCGATTGTCACGGTACGCCTGATAAATATCCAACCCTAATCACCAGTGGCCCAGGTCGGGTCGGCGCCGGCAAAGACTTGTCGCTGATCCGCGTCCAGGATGGTCGTCGCCGGTTTGAGTGGCGCGACGGCCGGCTTTACCAGCGGTCCGCGCTGTGGCCCGATCTCGAATGGGAAATGAGCCTGGTCAAGGACAACGTCAATCCCAGCCATGCCAGCTACAACGCCAAATCGGCGCGCGCGAAATTGATGTCGAAAAACCTCGATACGCTTGAGTGGGGCCAGGGCGTTGCCAAGGAAGATCGCGCCCACAGAGAAGACGAAATGTTGTGCTTTACCTGTCATCTGTCATGGACCACGAGCTGCGGCGGCTGCCATCTGCCTATTCAGGCCAATTGGAAGACTGCCCGTAACCATTACGAGGGCGGCGTTTCGCGCAATTACGCGACCTATAATCCCCAAGTTGTGCGCGATCAGATCTTTCAGCTTGGGCGTCATCAAACCACTAAGGGCAACAAGATAGCACCGATCCGCTCATCGTCAGCTCTGGTCCTGTCGTCACAGAACATCAATCGCGAACGCATTTATGTGCAGCAGCCACCGATTGCAGCCAGTGGCTATTCGAGCCAGGCGTTTGCGCCCCACTTCCCGCACACCGTTCGTAAAACTGAAACCAAGACCTGTACCGATTGCCATGTCGCGGAAGAGAACGACAATAATGCGATCATGGCGCAGCTACTCCTACAGGGCACCAACTACATCAACTTCATTGGCCATAGTGCTTGGGTCGGAGAAGACGGTGGATTGGAGGCCATCAAGGTTACCGAATGGGATGAGCCGCAAGCGGTTTATGGAAGTTTCCTCCACAAATACGCCTACCCCGACTGGTACCAAGATCATCAGGATCGCGGCCGCGAGCTGACCCAGGAAATCTACAATCATCCGAGCGATCGGGTGGGCTGCATCCAGCTCCGCGGAGAGTACTTGTTCGTCGCCGAAGGGCCCGATGGTTTCCAGGCCTACGATGTCGCCAGCATAGCCAACAAAGGTATTTCCCAGCGCATCATCAAGGCCCCGTTTGCTTTCGCCGGCCATCGTACGCAGATCGATACAAAAAACGCGACATGTATGGCGCTTCCCACCGAACAGTCGATTGCTCCAACCCGCAATACCGGCGACCTGATGCGCAAGGACAATCAGGAGCAACCTTTCCATCCGATCTACCACTACGCTTTCATAACCGATTCGGAAGAAGGCCTGATCGTCACCGACGTCGACACCCTGGCCGATGGTGAGGCGCGCAATAATTTCTTCGTCCGCGCGCTGACCTGGAATCCGGATGGTATTCTCGACGGTGCCAGCCACATCACCATCGCCGGCTACTACTTCTACATCGTCGCTGATCGCGGTGTGGTCGTCCTTAACATGGACGATCCGCTCAATCCCAAGGTCGAGAGCGTGCTTCCGGTAAAGAACGGCCGTGCCACGGCGTTTCAGTTCCGCTACCTCTTCGTCACCGACGATGAGGGCTTCAAAGTCTTTGACGCGACCGATATGGGCAAGCCCAAGGCGGTGCCGAGCGCAACGATTCCCTTGAAGGACGGTCAGCGCATTTACGTCGCGCGTACGTTCGCTTATGTCGCGGCGGGTTCCGAAGGCCTAGCGATTATCGACGTTGAAAAACCCGAAAAACCGTTCGTCTACATGAAGTACACGGCCGATGGGGCGATTAGCGATGCGCGCGATGTGGTGGTCGGTGCGACCAATGCCTCAGTGTTCGCCTATGTTGCCGATGGCGTCAACGGCCTCCGCGTAATCCAGCTCACCTCACCCGAGAGCCAACCTCGCTACTACGGTTTTAGCCCCGATCCCAAGCCGGAGCTAATAGCCTGGCGCAAGACTAAGTGGCCGGCGATTGCCCTCGCCCGGGGCCTGGCGCGCGATCGGGCAGTCGACGAAACCGGTGGCCAGATTTCCGTATTTGGACGCCTGGGTTCTCGCCCCTTCTCCAAGAACGAGATGGAAGGGTTCTACCTCAAGCCGAACGGGGCGCTGTGGACGGTGCACGATCGCATCGACATGAACGTCTATGTCGCCCCCAAGCGCGGCCCCAAAAAGAGCGCCAGCGCCAACTAAGGAACACGCAGCAGCCTGGCAAATTAAGCCGCGTAGCGGACGAACTATTTAGCTAGATTTCCGCCATGCCGGCGTGCACCTGGGCTGCAACCCACGCGTCGCGCTCGGCGCGCGGCTGGTCGGCAGATACAATAACGGTGCTGTGCACCAGCGTTGCGATCGCACCAAGCCGCTCGCTCTCTTCATCACGGGCAGCCCCTTGGGCCGGCGGCAGCGTCAACACGGTGTCGTGGCCATAAGTTGGGATCACACCATCGGCCCAGGGGCTGCGCAGCGCCATTAGGGGCTCGCCCGCCGCGACCGCGTGGACGCCCTGACGCAAGACCCGCCGCAGTGCCAACACGCCGCGGTCGGTAGTGCCCAAATGCTCCGCTGCATGTACCGCGATCGCGCCTTGGCTCACTTGGGCTTCGAGATCGCCGGGATCGATTTGCGCTTCGGCCGGGTCGCGGTCGCGTTCCTGGCCCGGGAAGTCGATCATGTTTTTGCCGCACCGCGCCGGATTGCCCTTGCCAAACGGATCGAGGGTCTCGCTGAAGAAGCGCCAACCGATGTAGATGTTGTGCGTATCGTCGACCGGAACCACCCAGCGGGTGAACGCGGCGCGGCCAAACATCCGCTCGTGCTCGCCGTCTTCGAAAGGCATCGGGATATGCGCGAGGTTGGGAATGACTAATTCGGTGGCGCGCGTCCACACCTTGTCTTTCCAGCGCCGCGTCGACAACACGACGAGCCCGACCGGCGTCTCCATTAGGTCTATCTGCGGCACCACCGTGAACGCACTGCCGAAGCTATCGGCGTCGGGGCGCGCGTGCAAAAACGCTGCGTGGACCGGGTCGATAGCATTCTCATGGGTCTGCAGCCAATTGCAATCGATCAGGATCGAGAAGGCCGCGACCTCGGTGTCGGGCTGGCCGGTGATGTCGAAGATCGGTAGCGCCGGCTGCTCGCCTGGCGGTCCCATATAAGCGAAGATCAAGCCGTCGATCTCATGCACGGGATAGGCACCTTGGAAAACGCTTTCTTTCAGGCGGCTCTGCGGCGGCTCGCCCGGGGTCTCGAGGCAGCTTCCGTCCACGTCCCAGGTCCAGCCGTGATAGCAGCAGCGTAAGCCGCGCTGCATCGGGATGCCGTATTCGAGCGAAGAACCGCGATGGGCGCAGTGGCGGTGCAACAGACCGAGCTGGCAGCCGTGATCGCGAAACAGCACCAGATCTTCACCGAGGATGCGAATCAAAAGCGGGGTCTCGCCAAGCTCGGTGCTCATGGCCACCGGATGCCAGAAACGACGCAGATACTCGCCACCTGAGGTGCCCGGTCCAACATGCGTTAGCTCAGGATCGTGCGCGAGCCCCTTTGGCTGAAAGTATCCGCCAAAGGGTCTGCGCCACGGCTGTTCCTCAACATTCATCGGCTGGCCCCTTTGCTGCGAATAGTCAGCATCGTATGGCGGGAAGCGGCGCAAATAAAGCGCAAGCGAGTTCGCCCAACCGCCGCGTACCCAAGAAAAAGGGCGCGCAAAGCTTGCGCGCCCTGGTTACTCGGGGTCCCGAGACTTACGTTTTCGGGATTGCCGCAGCGATTTTGCGCAACGCATCGACGAACTGC
Source organism: Alphaproteobacteria bacterium (assembly GCA_963583675.1). Classification (GTDB taxonomy): domain Bacteria; phylum Pseudomonadota; class Alphaproteobacteria; order SHVV01; family SHVV01; genus CAUZWH01. Next base: position 1,323 of record CAUZWH010000214.1, on the reverse strand, counting down.
GTCGGCTTATACGCTTCGTCTTTTGCCGTCGCGTCATATGCGCCGTTTAACGCATCACTGATGGTTTTGTACTGGGCGTCGCTAATTACTTTCGCAGTGCGCATGGCGTTAACGATCGATCCCAATGCCATGGTCGCCTGCTCGGCTGTTGCATAGTCGGAGAACTCGCCCCTCATGCCCTCGCCGATAACGCCCTTGAGCAGCGCTTCCATGTCCTTTTTGGCAAAGTTATGACTGGCCAATTTACTAACCAGCTTGTTAACCGTGCTGAGCATCTCCTTTGCTGCCGCCGTGGTTTCTTCGGCACCTTGGGTTGACGCTGTATGCAGCTTGGTTGTCTGTGCCTTCAGCGCATTGCCTAGGGCTGCATCGACATGGCTCGCGATCACCCGCAGCATGATCATGTTTGAATCATTGATGCGTACGACACCCGGGCCGAGCGGTGAGCTATCGCGTTTCTGCCAGCGCAGATTGCTCATTGGATGATGGCAGGCGAAGCAGTCAAACAGTACCAATTCCGGGAATATGCCATCGCGGCCTATTTTCGGGTCGACCATCGCTTCGAGAAATTCGCGCAGATGGATGGCCTGCCCGATCGCCCAGGTTTGGACACCGCTCAGCACCCGCTTACGCTTGAGGTAGTCGGCGTCGACGCGAAAATGCGCGGGCTGAATGGCGGTGAACGTATCGAGCTCGAAGCTCATTCGCGGATGCCCCGCACCCATGATGCGGTGCGTGACAAACTTTTTGCCGTCGCCGAAATGACAGCTCAGGCAAAGCTCCGCGCGCTTGACCGGGTCCTCGGTAGGATAGAGGCCGGCCGCTATATTCTCTTGGTGGGTAGCGCCAGCGATATGCGTGCCCAACCAGCGGATCGCGCCGCCATGGCAGCTCTCGCAGCCCACGCCGTCGGAGACTTGGAATTGCCGGCCACGGGTGCCCTTGTCCACATTATCGGAATGGCAATCGAGGCAAATCTTCGCCGTGTGCGCGGCAGGCAGGCCGAGATTGGCGGCGATGCGCTTGGAGCGATCGTTCAGCAAAACCTGATAGGCCTTGGCATGGGTATCTTCGCGCTGCCACGTGACATACTCGTTCTGGAGGACAGGAGAATCCTTATAGGCCTGCACCCCGCCGTGGCACGTGCTGCCCGCGCAGGACGCGACACCGAGGTGTTTGTCTTTGGCGTATTGCGGTAGCAATTGGGCATCAGCCGGCGCCGCCAGCCAGATTAGGGCAATAGCGGCGATAGCAACGCCCGACAGGCTTCTCAGCAGACGACGAACATTCAGATGAAACATCGGTATCTCCCTGGGATTTCCT
>CAUZWH010000213.1:0-5708 GCA_963583675.1 Alphaproteobacteria bacterium | reverse complement strand
TTGGGGTCCAAACGAAGTCTCTGAATCCCGCGTTAAGCCATCCCTTTGCCACATTCTCACTGTAGCGCTTTAGGTCACACCCTGGTAATACTCCGCCGTTCCTACCCCGATCAGTTCATCCGCGCACGTATCCTCCGCCAATGGCCAATCTGAAAGAACTCCTTAGTGACCTCGTAAGAAGGCGCGAGGTCGCGTTTCTAGGCGGCGGCGCCGACAAGACAGAAGCGCGTCATGCCAAAGGGCAGATGACCGCCCGCGAGCGCCTGCTCGAGATGTTCACGCTCAATACGTTTCAAGAAATGGGCATGCACGTCGAGCACGATACCCGCGATTTTGGTATGCAGGAACGCAAGCTGCCCGGTGATGGTGTGGTGACAGGCATCGGTTATGTCGATGGCCGTCCGGTGGCGTCTTTTAGCCAGGATTTTACAGTCGCCGGTGGATCACTCGGCAAAGTCCATGCCGATAAGATCTGCAACGTGATGGAGTATGCCGGCCGCGCCGGGCTTCCTATCGTCGGATTTAACGATTCCGGGGGCGCGCGAATTCAAGAGGGGGTCGAGTCGCTCTCAGGATACGGCAAGGTCTTCCATCACAACGTAATGATGTCAGGCGTCGTCCCGCAGATCGCTGTAATTGCCGGGCCCTGCGCCGGGGGCGCGGCGTATTCTCCGGCACTGATGGATTTTATCATTATGACGCGTCACAACGCGCATATGTTCATTTGTGGTCCAGATGTCATCAGGGCGGTAACGGGCGAAATTACTACGATGGATGAAATTGGCAGTGCGATGGCACATGCCTCAGTAAGCGGCAACATCCATTTCATTGCCGAAGACGATCGCGACGCCATTCAAATCGTCAAACGTTTGCTGTCGTTCTTGCCATCGAACAACGTTGTCGATCCCCCCCACACATCTCTCGAAGAACTTTCGCTGGAGAACGATGAGGGGATGAACGGGCTCGTTCCCGAGTCACCCAAAGATCCGATTGATACCCAGCAGGTGATCAAACGATTGGCCGATGGTGGTGATTTCTTGGAGGTCCAGCCCGAATTTGCCAAGAACATCATCATCGGTTTTGCCCGGATTGGCGGCGTTGTCGTTGGCATTGTCGGCAATCAACCGAGTTTTAAAGCTGGTACGCTCGACATTGACGCATCGGACAAGGGTGCGCGCTTCATACGATTCTGCAATTGCTTCAACATTCCTATCGTTACCTTGGTTGATGTGCCCGGATTTCTCCCAGGGGTGACGCAGGAACTCGGCGGTATTATTCGCCACGGGGCAAAAATGCTCTTCGCCTACGGCGGAACCACGGTCCCCAAGATTACGGTATTCATGCGCAAAGCCTATGGCGGCGCCTATCTAGCAATGTGTAGTCGCGATCTTGGGGCGGATCTCGCATTCGCCTGGCCGACGGCCGAAATCGCCGTGATGGGCGCCGACGGCGCGGTCAATATTCTTTATCGCCGCGAGCTTGCGGCAGCTGAGGATCCTGAAGCGCTGCGTGCCAAGCTTTCCGCGGAGTATCGCGAGAAGTTTTCCTCACCCTACCTTTCGGCGAGCAAAGGCCTAATTACGGATATCATTGAACCGGCGCGCACGCGTGCGGCGGTGGCGCTTGGTTTGCGCAGCTTGCTTTCTAAGCGCGAAAGCCGGCCGCCGAAAAAGCACGGTAACATCCCTCTTTAGGGGCCAGCGCGGGCAATGATTGAAAGCGCAATTCTGATCGGCTCCGGATTTGCCACCGTCATGGTGGTGTTGGCGGTCCTGTGGGGCGTGTGCAGCGCTGTAGGGTTTAGCTTTCGACAAGCGGCTAAGCGCAGGGCGGCGCGGGAGCTAAACCCGGCAAAGCCCTCCGCCTCGCTCAAGGCGATGGGTCCGACATCGGTTCTTGCCGAGGATCTCCCGGCCATTATTACCGCGGTAGGCGCTGCGATCGACAAGCCATTTCGTATCGTCGATGTTCTTGCCCCCGTGCATCGGACGATCGGTTGGAATCAAGGCACGAGTTTCGTACATATGACAGGCCAAAGAATGCCGTGGGATCGGATTACTTTCGTTAACGACGGCAAGCGGCGCAGTATCAAATTCTGGTAGGCCCCGACACCCAATGTCACGGCCGGAAAAATCAGCTGAGCAATGAAGAAGCTACGCATAACCATTGAAGATCGCGTGTACGACGTCACCGTAGAAGTCTTGGAAGACGACGATGCGCCGGCCTCGCTCCAACACCTGCTACCGTCTCCCATGCCACTTCAGCAGCCAACCGCGGCGCCGGCGGTGGCTCCTCAGGCCGCAGCGCCGGTTGCGCCACCACCCCAAGCGGCGGGTGCTGGTAGTGTGGTAAGCCCGTTGGCTGGAACGATCATTAGGGTCGATGTCCAGGCCGGCCAGCAGGTCAACGCGGGTGATAAGCTGGTCTGTCTCGAAGCGATGAAAATGAACACTGAAATCGTCGCGCCGGGCGCGGGAACTGTTCAGTCAATCAACATCGATGTCGGTGCCTCCGTCAAGGAAGGCCAAGTCCTGTTGACGGTCACCTGAGAACGCATTGTGGATTATATCGGCGACCTCTATGAGCTCACCGGGTTTGCGCGTGTCACGTGGCAGATGGCGGTTATGTGGGCTGTCGTTATTGGCCTTTTTTACCTTGCCATCTATCGAGGTTTTGAGCCGCTCCTGCTGATACCGATCGCCTTTGGCGCGCTCCTCGCCAACCTTCCGACCGAAGGACTAATTAACCCGCCGGTCGGAGATCACCCAGGTGGCCTTTTCTATTACATCTCCCAAGGGATTACGCTTGAGATCTTTCCGCCGCTAATCTTTCTCGGCGTTGGCGCGTTGACCGATTTCGGCCCGCTCATCGCCAATCCACGAACACTTCTGTTGGGTGCTGCAGCCCAGTTCGGTGTATTCGCCACGTTTTTTGGCGCTCTGTTCTTGGGGTTCACCGAGCAACAGGCTGGCGCGATCGGCATCATTGGGGGCGCCGACGGGCCAACATCGATCTTTCTTGCCAACAAACTCGCACCCGAACTATTGGCGCCGATTGCTGTTTCTGCTTACAGCTACATGGCGCTCGTTCCCTTGCTGCAGCCGCCGATCATGCGGGCGTTGACGACCCGCAAGGAGCGCGCAATCCGTATGCGGTCGATGCGCGAAGTCTCCAAACTCGAGAAACTGATTTTTGCGCTGGTTGTTACCGTCCTTTGCATTTTGCTGGTCCCCGCTGCGACGGCACTTATTGGGATGCTCATGTTTGGCAATTTGCTGAGAGAGTGCGGCGTGACCGAACGCCTGTCGAAGGCCTCGCAAAACGAAATTATCAACGTCGTTACCATCTTTCTTGGCACGAGCGTCGGGATTACGATGACAGGTGAGCGTTTTCTCCAGGCCGAAACACTCAAAATTCTAGGGCTCGGCGTTGTTGCGTTCGGGGTCGCTACCGCCGCCGGCGTATTGATGGCGAAGCTGATGAACATTGTCAGCCCAAAAAACCCGATCAATCCGTTGATCGGTTCAGCCGGTGTTTCAGCCGTACCAATGGCGGCACGGGTGAGCCAGGTAGAGGGACAACGGGCCGATCCCGGTAACTTCCTCCTCATGCACGCGATGGGGCCCAACGTGGCCGGCGTGATTGGGACAGCCGTCGTCGCTGGATTCCTGATTGCCAAATTGGGTGGCGGTTGACTCGTTCCCTTTATGGCGGGAAACACGGCCTTCATTTCGGTTCGAGTCCAAATATCGGGTCGTGTGCAAGGCGTTTGGTTTCGTGCCTGGACAGCTGAACAAGCTGAGAGTTTCGGTCTGGACGGGTGGGTTCGTAATCGCTCCGACGGAACCGTTGAAGCGGTGTTTGTAGGGTCCAAACCGGCCGTCGAGAAAATTGTCGAGGCCTGTCACGATGGTCCGCGCGCGGCGCGCGTCAGCGAGGTCACGGTAGAATTCTCGCCTACCGATGTCGCCCCTGGGTCCGGCTTCTACACGCTGCCGACCGAGTAAACGCGACTGGCGGCGTGCTGATTCCTAGGCGTGCGATCCAAATACGGTTGCGAATGTTTCCATGAGGGCGGAGTCGACTTCAAGCATCGTCGCGGTAATACCGAGATTGACCAGCGAGGTGACGCTGTGATCTGAAATACCGCATGGCACGATGCCGGCATAGTGGTTGAGATCAGGATCAACGTTAAGCGAAATACCGTGATAGGTGATCCAATGGCGCACGCGAACACCAACCGCGGCAATCTTCGCTTCTCTGCCTTGCCCCCTGTCAACCCAGATGCCGATGCGGCCCTGGCGCCGCTCGCCGGCGACGTTAAATCGGCTCAAGGTTTCGATAATCCACTGCTCGAGGTTACGCACGAATGCCCGTACGTCGCGCTGGCGGGTGCGCAGGTCTAGCATCACATACGCGATCCGCTGTCCGGGGCCATGGTACGTGAACTGGCCGCCGCGTCCGGTGTTGTAGACCGGCAATGCATGAGGATCCAATAGGTCGGCAGGCTTCGCACTGGTGCCGGCGGTGTAAAGCGGCGGGTGTTCGATCAACCACACCAATTCGCGTGCAGTGCCGTGGCGAATTCCTGCGACTCGAGACTCCATAAAGGCAACCGCAGGTTCGTAGTCGACCCGTTCATCGCTCGACTTCCAATCCAGTGGCGCGCTCGTTATCATCTCATCGAGCGCCTTACCGTGGTCGCCTTGTTTACTATTTGGTAATGTAGCCATGGCACTAAGGGTGCAAAGGAAACGCCGTGAAAGCTTTAGATAACGTCACTGTCGAACTATCGGTCGTTCTGGGTAAGTCCGTGATGCCAATTCACCAATTGCTCAAGATGGGTCGAGGCGCTGTTATCTAACTCGATGCCACCGTCCACGATCCAGCGACGTTGTATGCCAACAATCGCCTGATCGCCAAGGGGGAGGTTATGCTCGTCGATGACCATATCGCCGTAACGATCACCGATACAGTCGGCTCTTACGAAGAGTAACGCGACCTAATCACACCTGCAAAAGGCCCGATATGGGGCCTTTTGTGTTTGTATTAGATGCTTCAACCTTGCGACGCCGTGCGGTATTTGATATCTCGCGTAGGTCAAGCGGTCGTGGCGGAATTGGTAGACGCGCAGCGTTGAGGTCGCTGTGGGATAATATCCCGTGGAAGTTCGAGTCTTCTCGACCGCACCATCATTTCCTAGGAGCTCGCTGACTCGCCTGAGTCGCGGGCTCTTTCGTTTTCTGGCTCGTTATCCGGCGCCGATGGCGCTTTGGAGGGCCGCCAAAATCAGATAAGACAATTCAGTCACGGCCGGACTGCCGGTCGGCTCGTATAAGGTCCTAGGAACTCAAATGTCGAGCGTCGAACCACCGTCGACAAATGGTGTGGCCGCGCACACGACTGGCTATCGGCTTTCGCGTGAATTAGTTAGCAATATCGTTAACGCGGCCGAAGTCGGCGACCAAGAGCGTGCCCTGGCACTCATAGCGCCGCTCCACGTCGCCGATATCGCGGATTTGATTGATCAGGTCACGCCTGAGCAGCGTCAAGCCGTACTCGGGTGTCTGCGGGGCGCGATGGATCCGGGGATTCTTACAGAACTCGACGAGTCCGTCCGCGACGAGGTTCTCCACTTTCTTGCGCCGCAGGAAGTCGCCGAGGCCGTTACCGAACTTGACACCGATGATGCGGTCGAACTCCTAGAA
>CAUZWH010000212.1:0-5750 GCA_963583675.1 Alphaproteobacteria bacterium | reverse complement strand
CGAGTGGGAGGCCGCGCAAAGCGTTTGGCTGTGGCGAGATCCTTCCGGCTCGATGTCCTATCGGTCGTCGAGCCAACTCCCTACCAAACTAGAGCGAGCCACCCTGCTGCTCCTGGCGGCTGCATCGCTGTTAGTCCGGGGTGGTGAATATGTGGGCTTGCTCGGCCGCGATCGCATTCCCTTTACCGGCAGATCAGCCTTAGAACGGCTTTCCGAGCCTTTGTTCGGCGCTAAGAATGACGAGAACCATGCGGACGGTATTCCAAAGCGGGTACAAATTCCCCGCTATGCCCGGCTGGTTTTAATCGGCGATTTTCTGACACCGTTGGAGGATATCGATCGGCTTGTTCGGAGCTACGGCGCTGACGCGATCGAGGGTCACATGCTCCAGGTCCTCGATCCGGCAGAAGAGCAATTCCCTTTTACCGGCCGCGCCGAGTTTCACGGCTACGAGAGCGAGCCACGGTTGCTTCTCGATCGCGTTCAAAACATTCGCGGCACCTATCTCGAAAGGCTAGCCGCGCACCGGGCCGGCTTGAAAGACATTGCCCGTGCGAGTGGTTGGACATTTGCCAGTCACTGCACCGACCGCGGTCCTGAAACGCCATTGATGGCACTCTACGAAGCATTGTCGGATGATCCGCGCTAGTACGCCGCCCTCAGAGACGAGCCTGGCAAAGTGCTGAGCTTTGGTTCCTTGGCGTTTGCCAATCCCTGGCTGCTTGCCGGTCTCGTGTCGCTGCCCGCTATCTGGTGGCTTCTCAAAGTTACGCCGCCGGCACCCCAGCGTATTGGTTTCGCCGCGATCCGCCTGCTGTTTGGGCTGCGCACCCCAGAGCGAACCCCTGCTCATATGCCGCTGTGGTTGTTGCTATTGCGTCTCCTCATTGCCGCCCTGGTTATTGCGGCACTTGCGCATCCGCTCCTTAACCCAGGCGCGCGCCTGGGCGGATTGGGTCCGCTGCTGATTGTCGTCGATGACGACTGGGCGGCAGCAGCTAAGTGGGAGCAACGCAGCCGAACGATGATCGAGTTGATCGCCGAAGCGGAGCGCAGCGAAAGATCGATCGCCATCGTAACCACAACGCCGACAGCGAGCGGAAGCATCGCTCCGATTTCTCTGTTGACGGCGAACGAGGCAAGGACGCTGGCACAGGCTATTAGCCCCAATCCCTGGCCGGTTGACCGCGCCGCATTGATCCCCTCCCTATCTTCCGTGCAATGGGCCGAAACTGCCGAAGTGGTTTGGCTTAGCAACGGCCTCGGCAATGAAGACAATCGTTTTATCGAGACGCTGCGGCAACTGGGACCGATCCGCATGTTGGCCGACCCCGTGCACGAATTGCCGATGAAGCTATCTGCCCCAAGATCGGAGGGCGCCGCGTTGCGGATTGAGGCCACGCGCGCCGCTGGACCCGCACGCGGGGTCTGGGTTCGCGCAACCGGCGATAGCGGACAGTTGATCGCCCGACAACAGCTGCGATTCGAAAGTGGTTCTAACATCGCAGCGGGGGAGTTCTCAATCCCGATCGAAGCGCGCAATAAGATCGTTCGAATAGATTTGGAGGGAGAGCGTTCTGCGGCAACGACGGTATTGCTTGATGAACGCTGGCGACGTCGCCCGGTCGGCCTAGTCTCAGGCAGTGCGCCCGAAAACTCCCAGCCGTTGCTCTCGGCTCTTTATTACCTGTCCCGCGCATTGCAGCCCTTCTCGGAAATCCGCGAGGGAAGTTTCAGCGAGCTACTCAGCAAGGAACTTGCGGTCTTGATCGTTAGCGACGTTGGATTGGTCGTCGGTCCCAACCGCGCCCGTATCGATGAGTGGATCAACAAAGGCGGTGTTCTGGTCAGGTTTGCGGGACCGCGATTGGCGCGAAATGTCGACGATCTCGTGCCCGTCCGGCTGCGAACCGGCGGCCGCAACATTGGCGGGGCATTATCGTGGGCGACTCCGGCACGGCTGGCGCCTTTCTCGCCGGAAAGTCCCTTCGCCGGCCTGGCAATTGCCGCCGATATTTTGGTGCAGCGTCAAGTTTTGGCTGAGCCGTCGCTCGACTTAGTCCAGAAGACCTGGGTGAGATTGACGGATGGGACGCCGCTTGTAACTTCAGAGCAACGCGGAGACGGGAGGCTAGTGCTATTTCATGTCACGGCGACACCAAGCTGGTCCAACCTGCCGCTCTCTGGGTTGTTTGTTGATATGCTGCGGCGAATTGTCGCGATGAGTCAGGGTGTCGTGAGTGAGACCGGTCAGATCAAGCTGGCACCACAGGCGACGCTGGACGGATTGGGTCAACTCGGGGCGCCACTACCAACAGCGCAGTCTATTGATTCAACCGCGATTGCGACCACGCCAGTCTCCGCAATCCACCCGCCCGGATTCTACGGCACACCGGATAATAGACGGGCGCTGAACCTGGGCGCCGGCCTCGGCGATATCGTTCCGATCGGCGCGTTGCCACAAGGCGTCGCGCGGGCTACGTACGAACGAAGCGAAGAGATTGATTTCCAGCCGTGGTTGTTAGCTCTTGCCTTAACTCTCCTGCTCGCCGACATCATCGTAAGCTTGTGGATACGAGGCCTGACTCCGCGACTCGCACAAGCTGCCTCGGTTGGCGTATTGGCCGCCGTCGTTGTTGTATCGTTGACCAGCAATGGTTTTGCGCAATCCGCGAGCGACAGGATAGCATTGGAAGCGACCCTTGAAACCCGCCTCGCCTATGTGCGAACGGGGATCGACGCGCTAGACCAGGTAACCCGGGCAGGGTTGGTCGGTCTTACCGAGGTGTTGGCGCGACGCACCTCGGTCGAAGTGGCCCGACCCCTGGGCGTAAATATCGAGCGGGATGAACTTGCGTTCTTCCCGCTACTCTACTGGGCGATCGACGAAAAGCAGCCCGATCTTACACCCGCTGCACGTGGCAAAATTGACGATTATCTCAGAACCGGCGGGACGATTATTTTCGACACGCGGGATCAGGGAACCGTTACACCATCGACAACATTTGGGGGGTCTTCCGCGGGCGGCCCTGGTACGCAACGATTGCGTCAAATTCTACAATTCCTGGATCTTCCACCGTTGACCATCGTTCCGGACAACCACGTGTTGACCCGGGCATTTTACCTGATGCGCGAGTTTCCCGGTCGTTGGGCCGGCGGACGGGTATGGGTCGAACGTCACTCTGGCGGCGTCAACGATGGCGTCTCATCGATAATCATTGGGAGCAATGATTGGGCTGCGGCTTGGGCGATCGATGAGCAAGGCAGACCTACCGCCGCAGTCGTTCCCGGCGGCGAACGCCAGCGAGAAATGGCCTTTCGTTTCGGGGTTAATCTGGTGATGTACGCGTTAACCGGCAACTACAAAGCGGACCAGGTTCACGTGCCGGCCATCCTTGAACGCCTTGGTCAATAAGTAGACGCGATTGATGGGTAACCTCACCGAGATCATTTTCACGCCACACCTGCCGTGGTGGATGATTGTTGTGTTTGTCATCGCATCTGGATCATTGGTTGGCTACAGCGCCTGGCGGCGGGCTGCGGGGTCATTGTGGCGAGCTTTGGCTTGCACCGCTTTGCTGCTAGCTATTTGCGAGCCGACCCTGGTCACCGAACAGCGCGAACAATTGTCTGATGTCGCCGCCATCGTTATTGACGAATCGCAAAGTCAGGGTATCGGCGATCGTCAGGAAACAACCACGCGAGCACTTGCGACTCTAACGCCGCGCCTCGATCGACAACGAAACCTCGATGTTCGGGTGATCAGAGCGGGGAGGAACCCTCTCCTGCCCGACGCCCGTCGCGAAGGAACGTTGCTGTTTGATACCCTGGCCGACGCGCTGGCAGATACTCCTCGATCGCGGCTAGCCGGTGTTGTCATCATTACCGATGGTCAGGTTCATGATGTACCGATCGACCCGGCGGCGAGGATTGCCGCTCCGGTTCACGTTCTTCTCAGCGGCGAAAAAAATGAACGCGACCGACGCCTCGTGATTGAGCAGGCGCCGAGCTATGGGATCGTCGGCAAGAAACTCGAGCTCAAGGTTCGGATTGAAGACGACGAAAGTGAACTCGGACGATCCGTGCGGCTTACGCTTCGCAAGAATGCGGGTGAGCCCGAGGAACATGTCATACCGATTGGCCGGCAACGCACCATACCGTTCACACTCGACCATGGTGGCCCAACCGTGATCGAGATCGATATTACCTCCGATGACGAGGAGTTGACGCTCGAAAACAACCGCGCTTTGGTCTCGGTAAACGGTGTTCGCGATCGCTTGCGCGTTCTTCTTATCTCAGGTGAACCGCACCCGGGTGGACGTACCTGGCGCAACCTCCTCAAAGCTGACCCGTCGGTAGATCTCGTCCACTTCACCATTCTACGCCCACCTGAGAAGCAAGACGGCACCCCGGTTCGCGAGCTTTCGTTGATCGCGTTCCCGGTACGCGAATTGTTCGAGGTCAAGCTAAAGGACTTCGACCTCATTATTTTCGACCGCTATCGCCGTCGTGGCGTGCTGCCGCAGATTTATCTAGGCAACATCGTCGATTATGTTCGCGACGGCGGCGCTTTGCTCGAAGCCGCAGGACCCGCCTTTGCGACATCACTGGGACTTTACCGCACCCCGTTGGGGCTCGTCCTTCCAGGACAACCGACTGGTGTCGTCCACGAAGTCGGGTTCAAGCCCCATCTAAGCAAGGTCGGCATACGTCATCCGGTCACTGCCGAACTTCCAGGGTCGGGCGGGCGTGAACCGAGCTGGGGTCGTTGGTTCCGGATGGTCGAAGTTGTCGCCGATCGCGGCGACACACTTATGGACGGCGTCAACCGCAAACCCATCCTCATCGTTAATCGGGTTGGCAAAGGGCGCGTCGCTCAGTTGCTGTCCGACCATGCTTGGCTGTGGACCCGAGGTTTCGAAAACGGCGGACCCCATGCAGAGTTGTTGCGGCGATTGGCCCATTGGCTCATGAAAGAGCCGGATCTGGAAGAAGAGCAACTGCGCGCAACAGCTTCCGGTGACCAATTAGTCATATCGCGTCGTAGCCTCAGCGTGACCAAACGCAGCGTCACAATTAGGACTCCAGCGGGCGAGGAGCGCACAGCCGTCTTGCCAGCCAACGAAAATGGTCTCTCCGAGGTGCGCGTAGGCGTCAAAGAGATCGGCTTGTACCGTCTCGACGATGGAGATCATACCGCGGTCGCCGCGGTAGGCCCGCTCAATCCGCTCGAATTTTCCGATGTTCGCACGACCGAGCGCTACCTGGCACCGGTTGCTGAGGCAACCGGTGGATCGGTGAATTGGCTGAAGAGTCGCGCAGTACCCGATATTCGACGCATCCGTCCCGGCCAAAACTCATCAGGACCGGGGTGGATTGGGTTGCTTCGAAACGACAGCTATCTGGTCACCGGAGTGGCCCAGTTCTCGCTTATGCCGCCTTGGATTGCGCTAATACTGATCGTTGGCCTGATCTCTTGGAGTTGGTGGCGCGAAGCACGTTGAGTCGTTTGTCGTCGGGGCCGCGAACCCACACCTTTTGCATTGGCGCGCCCAGCGAAACGGTTGGTTGTGCAATGTTGAGAACGAGGATACAGGTTCGATCGACGGGCTCCGGAATCCACCCAACGTTTGCACGCGCGGGTCGAAATCCGAAACGGCCGTAATATGACGGGTGTCCAACGACGAACACTTTCTCAATGTGGCTCCGCAACGCAGCGCCGAGCCCCGTTATAACAAGCGCCGCGCCGA
>CAUZWH010000211.1:0-5752 GCA_963583675.1 Alphaproteobacteria bacterium | reverse complement strand
GACTTCTACATGAGCGGTATTTCCGTTTGGATTAGAACTTGGGCTCAAGGTCTTCATGCCAGCCTTTCATAGCGCAACAATTCTTATTGACCACTTCGTGGAGAGCTTAGAATCCACCTACCAGCGTATGTATGGAGGAGCAGGGTCCGAGTACCAGAGCGTCGTGCGCACGGCCGCCATCACGGCTATGGAGATCATCGGCAACTCGAACGCGCTCTTCCACAATGCTGAGCACAGCATGATGGTGACCCTGGTCGGCCAAGAAATATTGCGCGGCAAGTTTCTGCGTGACGGCGATGTAGAGCCTCGCGAGTGGGTCCATTTCATCGTCTCGCTGCTCTGCCATGACATTGGCTATGTGCGCGGCATATGTCCGGGTGACCGGGAAAACATCGCTGTTGTCGATGAAAGTGGCAATACGGTGATGATTCCGCCGGCAGCTACCGACGCATTCCTGACGCCCTATCACATCGAACGAGGCAAACTTTTCGTCAAATGGCGTTTTCGAGACCACCCCGTCATAGACCCCGGCATTATTACGACCAACCTCGAGAACACCCAATTTCCTGTACCGGAGGGCACCGATTCAATGCTCGCCGGAGACTACCCTGGTTTGATTAGAGCAGCGGACCTAATTGGTCAGCTCGCCGATCCCAATTACCTGCGCAAGCTCCCCGCACTTTTTTTTGAGTTTGAGGAGAATGGGGCGAACAAGATTTTCGGTTATGAAACCCCTGAAGATCTCCGCGAAAACTATCCCGCCTTTTATTGGAAGATGGTTTCCCAGCACGTCGCTAAGGGGATCGACTATCTCCGTGTAACGCGAGAGGGGAGAGAGTGGGAAGCCGGTCTCTACTCACATGTCTTTGCGCAAGAACATCGGCAGCACCTTTAGATACTTAGAATGTTCCGACCTTCCGACATTCTCATCGACAAATTCATCAAGCATCTGGACCGAGACTATACCACCAGCTTTGGTGATGGCGTCGCGAGCCATCGCGACACGATCCGTCAAGTTGCGCAAATGGCTTTGCCACGTATCGCCCGCAGCGACGCGCTTTATCACGACCTTGGATACGCCTTCCTCATAACGCTGGTCGGCCAGGACATGCTCATCGGTCGCATGACGCGCAACGGAGACGTTACGTCGAGCGACTGGGTCCATTTCGTCGCCTCGCTTCTTTGCGCGACGATTGGGTTTGGTCGCGGTTCATGTCCCGGTGATGCCGAAGAGACATGTGTTATCGACGAGACGGGAGGCACCATCACGCTCCCACGAGGGGCAACCGACGGGTACCTGTGGCCCTACTTTGCGGATCGATCGAAGATTTTCGTAGGTCACTTTTTTCGCGGCCACGCCGTCCTCGACCCGGAGATACTTGCCGCCAATATCGAATATTCCCGCTTCCCGCCGTTGCCGGGTCGCAATCTTGAGACAGGATCGTATCCAGGCTTGTTGCGTGCCGCTATCTATATCGGCGCCGTGGCCGACCCCCACTTCTTGCTCAAGATGAGACGAATATTTCTGCAAGCGACCGAATCCGGGGTTGCCGATCAGTTGGGATATCCGACGCCTGAGGAATTCTTCACCGCCTACACCACCGTTTTCTGGAGCATTCTTTATCCACTCATTATCGACGGCATGGAGCTTCTCAAATACACAGGCGAGGGCCGCGGTTGGCTCGCCAATATGCATGCGCATCTCTTGATCGAACAAAATCGAGAGCATCCGGCGTAAAGCCAATGACCGGTATTGCCACTAGTGCCCGTTCATGCCCTGGCCAACAACTTCGGTTCTTGGAAATAAACGCGATCTTGTAGAGCAGTTATTCGAGACTTCGATAGGCGGCTCAGTTGGCCGCCGCGCGATTGCGCACGGGGTGACGATCTGCGTCCTTTAGGCCCAGCGCATCTTCGGCGATCAGAATGCGTTGCACGTTCGCGGTGCCTTCACCCACATTCAGCATATGGATATAAGCCGCGAGCTTGTTGATCGGATATTCGTCGGCAAGGGCGTAGCCGCCGAAGATTTCGGCCGCCGAGTCGGCGGCGTGTTTGGCCGCGCGTTGGGCAAAATATTTGGCGTGCGCGGCAATTCGGGTCATCGGCAGTCCCTGGTCCATGGTCCACCCCAACTGTTGCACCATCAGGCGCGCCGCCGCGATATCGACCGTCATATCCGCAATCGATTGCTGCACCATCTGATAACGCGCGATCACCTGGCCGCCGACGCTGCGTTGGTTGGCGTAGTTGATCGCCTGGTCTAGGCAACCCTGGGCCAAGCCCAGCAGCCGCGCCGCAACCGTCAGGCGTCCATAATCGAGCGCGTTCATCGCGATCTTGAAGCCCTCGCCTTCTTCGCCAAGCCGGTTTTCCACCGGGACCGCGACATCGTCGAGGAACACCGCATTCGATCGGAACAATGCCGACAGGCCCGACATCGGTACCGGATCGGCCCGGAACCCCGGCGCCGACTTGGGTTCAATAATGAACGCCGTGATCCCGCGATGACCGGCGTCCGGGTCGGTTTTGACGAATATCACGCCGCTATCGCAGACGTTCGCCATCGTGATCCACATCTTCGACCCCGATAGCACGTAGCGGCTGCCGTCGCGCACCGCGCGGCTCTTCATGGCACCGGCCGGATCGGAGCCGCCACCGGATTCAGTAAGCGCGAACATGCCGAGCTTGCGTCCGGCGATGAGATCGGGAACGAAGCGCTGAGCCTGTTCGTCGCTGCCCCAATTGAAAATTGTGAACGGGCAGGTCATTGCCTGCATGTTCATCGTGTAACCGAACTCTGGCCGCGTCCGCGAAAGTTCCTCGGCGATGATGGCGACGGCTTGAAAGCCCATTTCGCTGCCACCCAAGGTCTTTGGGAACGCCGCCCCGAACAAGCCGGCCGTGCCCATTTTCTCGATGATCTCGTGGGGAAACCGCTGATCGTACTCGTAGGCGCCGATCGCCGGTTCAATCTCGGCCGCGACGAAGCGCACGACCGTGTCACTCAACGTCGTCAGTTCCGGGGGCAGCGTGAAGTCCATAAATCCACCTTGAAGGTCGGCCCGCGATTGCTTGGGCGTTTTCCAGAGGCTACCGTGCGCCGCTCATTTTTCAACGAAGGATACACGCGATGACGCAGGCACGCGGACCCGGCGCGCTGGCCGGTTTCAAGGTTGTCGATCTCACGCGAGTCCTCGGCGGGCCGTTGTGTACCCAGATCCTGGGCGATCATGGTGCCGACGTCATCAAGGTCGAACCGCCGCAAGGCGATGAAACCCGCACCTGGGGACCGCCCTCGCGCGACGGCGAAACCGCTTATTACACCGGGATCAACCGCAACAAGCGGAGTATCGGCCTCGATCTCGCTACCGATGGCGGACGCGAAGTCCTGTTGCGGTTACTTGAGGGCGCCGATCTCTTGATCGAGAATTTTAAGATCGGGACGATGAAGCGCTGGGGCCTCGATTATGCGGAGGTCCTTCAGGCGCGGTTTCCGGGCCTAATTTATTGCCGTATCTCGGGCTTTGGTGCCGATGGTCCGTTCGGATCGATGCCCGGCTATGACGGCGTTGCCCAGGCGCTGAGTGGTCTGATGAGCGTGAATGGAACGCCCGATAGCGGGCCGACCCGGGTCGGCGTTGCGGTGGTCGATCAAGCCACCGGCATGAATGCGGCGATCGCAATCCTGGCCGCGGTTTACGAGCGTGCGCATTCGGGTCGTGGCCAGTTTATCGAAACCACCCTCTACGATACCGGTGTGGCGCTGATCCATCCGCAGATCGCCAATTGGTTTATGACCGACAAAGCGCCGAAAATCACCGGCAATTCTCATCCCAATGTCGCGCCTTATGATCGCTATGAAACCAGCACCGCACCGGTATTTCTGGCGGCCCTCAACAACGGTCAGTTCCGCCGTTTGTGCGACAAGCTCGGCCGGCCCGAGCTTGCCGAAGACCCGGCCTTCGCGACCAACGCCGATCGGGTCACCAACCGTACCGCGCTGGATCAGCATCTCGTGCCGCTGTTTGCCGCAGCCGACGGGAGTACATTGTTTCAGGATTTACTGCGCTATGGCGTTCCCGCGGCATCGATCAACGATGTGCCCACCATGCTCAGCCACCCGCACACCCGCCATCGCGAAATGGTCATCGATACCGACGACTATAAGGGGTTCGGCATACCCGCCAAGCTCGAGCGGACGCCCGGTTCGATTCGGCGCCTGCCACCCCGCTTCTCGGCCGATGGCCGCGAGATCCTGTCCGAGGTCGGGTATTCAAACGAGGAGATCGAACGCCTCCGCGACGCTGGCGTGCTCATCGAAGTGCGGCGCGACGCCTGAAAACACGCTAGGCTGGTGATTATGAAACGTCGACTTCTCTCGCGTCCCGGCCACTGGTTTCTCACGGCCATCGCGATTTGCCTCCTCGTAGCCGCCTCTTTCGGCAGTGCCTACGCGTCCGGCAGCGGCGGTGCGAGCAAACCCAAGTCCGGGAAAACGAACTACACGATCAAGCAAGCCGGTGACGTCAGCTACGTCCGGCTAGAAAGGATGTGGTTGCCGATCTTCAAGGACTTCAAGCAGCGTGCGCGCATCTGGCTGGGTGTCGATTTCGAAACCAAACGAGGAGATGAGGCCAAGGTGACCGATATCTTGCCGCGGCTCCAAGCCAAGTACACCGAATTCGCCTCGCAGCGCGGTGATCCGCTGATCAAAGGCGGCAAATTACAGCTCCGCGTCCTACGCCTGAGCCTGCAAACGATCACCGACAAAACCATCGGCAAGGGCGTCGCCGCGGTCTTGATCGGAGAAGCAGTCAAGCGCTAGCGCGACGACGTTGCCCCAAAGGAGTTCAGAGAGGGTTACCAAAGAGTTTGGCTGAGTCGGTATCCGGTGAACCGTTCAACCAGACTCCGAGGAATCGGCGCAGCCAGCCGCGGACGTGGCGTTCGCTGGTGGGTTGCCGGCTGATCTGCTCAGCCTGCGATTGCGCGCCCGGGGCCGACAGCCGGTGCGCGGCGACAGTGGTCCAAGTTCGCATGATCTTGCCGGTAACTTCCGGATGGAACTGAATGCCATAGGCGTTGGCGTAGTGAAACGCCTGGTTTTCGAATGCCTCGGCGGTGGCCAGCGGGGTCGCCCCGTGGGGTAGCTCGAAGCCTTCCTGATGCCACTGGTAGAACAGCGCCTCGCGATCGAACAAATGTGCGCCGGCGGGAAGCGGGCGGACCGGGTAGTAGCCAATTTCCGCCAGTTCGGCCGGGTGCGCCTCGACCTTTGCGCCCATTACCCGAGCCAGAATTTGCGCGCCAAGGCAGATGCCGAGAAAGGGTTTCCCGGACTCCAGCGCGGTTGGGATCCAGTCCATTTCGGCCCTGATAAAATCAAGGTTATCGTCGTTGGCGCTCATCGGGCCGCCAAAAACGACCGCACCAACATGATCGTCCATGGTTGCCGGCAGGGGGTCGCCGCAGCTCGGCTGGCACCGATCGAGCGTGTAACCGAGCTCGCGCAGCTGGCGTCCGACCCGGCCCGGTGTGGACCGATCGCCATGAACAATAATGAGAACGCGGCCATTCATCGGTGTTCACGATAAGCAGCGATGGTCGCCGCCGCAATACATGACTATCGCGTAGCCAGCCTCACCGCGCGGGTTGCGTTGGTGGCTTACGCGAGAATGGTGTCGAGGTAGCAACTCGCATTGGCAACGGTCAATGTGAGGCCGATCATGATGCCAGCCAGCAACATGCT
>CAUZWH010000210.1:0-5764 GCA_963583675.1 Alphaproteobacteria bacterium | reverse complement strand
TTTCCCTCATAAAGGATCGACGTGCAGCCATGGAACAGCGGCGCATAGACGATGTAGGAGTGTCCCACCACCCAACCGACATCCGAGGCCGCCCAATACACATCGCCGGGGTCCATGTTGTAGACGTTTTTCATCGACCACTTCAGGGCCACCAGATGGCCGCCATTATCACGGACGACGCCCTTGGGAATACCAGTCGTTCCGGAGGTGTAAAGGACGTAGAGCGGGTCTGTCGCAGCTAGTGCGACGCACTCCTCGAAGGGTGACGCCGCCGCCATCGCTTCGTTCCAATCAACGTCACGACCGGCCACCATGGTCGCCTGCTCTTCGGGCCGTTGCAGGACGATGCTGGCCTCGGGTTTGAACGAAGTAATCTCAATGGCTTCATCGAGCAACGGTTTGTAGGCGACCACGCGGCCCGGCTCGATTCCGCACGAAGCTGAGATGATCGCCTTGGGCTTGGCGTCGTTAATCCGGGTGGCCAACTCGTTGGCCGCAAAACCGCCGAACACGACCGAATGGATCGCCCCAATGCGGGCGCAGGCAAGCATCGAGAACACTGTTTCGGGCACCATCGGCATGTAGATGATGACACGATCGCCGCGCCCGACGCCTAGGCCATGCAACACGCCGGCGCACCGGGCAACCTGATCGCGAAGCTCCCGGTAGCTAATTCGCTTGATGGTCTCGGTGACCGGACTGTCATAGATAATCGCGGCTTGCTCGCCGCGCCCTTGCTCCACATGATAATCGACAGCGTTGTAGCAGGTGTTAACCTCACCGCCGGCGAACCAGCGATAGTAAGGCGCTCTACTATCGTCGAGCACCGTGTCCCATTTTTTTGACCACTGAATATCTTCGGCGGCTTCTGCCCAGAACGCCTGCGGATCGTTCTGCCAGCCCCCATAGACTTCGTCGTAGCGACTGCTCATGGCTTCCCCATCTAGTGTTGTTGTGGAACGTTTCTGTGGTGCGCTTGCTTGTGGTCGGGATCAAACAGACCTGGGCTGCGGGTTGTCAAGGCAGCGCGCGCCACCTTGGTGCAATTGATGATGGTTGATCGCAGTTTCCCGTTCCGCTTAGCTTCGCCCTTGGCAAGAGACCATAGGTGGGCGCTAGCGCCCTGGCGTGATTACGTTGTCCCGGGAGGCAAACATGGCAGACTATGAAACAGGTTTAGAGCGTGGCACCGCGAATCACCAAGCGCTGTCGCCGTTGGGCTTTCTCGAACGCACAGCGACGGTCTTTCCCAATCGTATCGCCATCATCCATGGTGATCGCCGGATAACTTATGCCGAAATGTTCAAGCGATGCCGGCGCCTTGCCAGTGCACTGGAGAAACGCGGCATTAAGCCAGGCGACACGGTTGCTATTATTGCCACCAATACTCCGGCCATGCTCGAAGCGCATTACGGTGTGCCGGCATGCGGGGCAGTGCTCAACACGATCAACACCCGGCTCGATGCGGCCACGATTGCCTTCATATTTGATCACGGCGAGGCCAAGGCGCTGATCACCGACTGCGAGCTCAACCCGGTCGTAAAGCAAGCGCTGGCCGAGGCCGAGGCCAAACCGCTGGTCATCGACGTCGACGACGTGCTCGCAGAAGGCGGCGAATTGATCGGCGATATCGAATATGAGGCATTGTTGAACGAAGGCGACCCCGATTATCCCTGGCGGCTCCCCAAGGACGAATGGGGGGCGATTTCGCTCAACTACACGTCAGGCACGACCGGCAACCCCAAAGGCGTCGTTTATCACCACCGCGGCGCCTACCTGAATTCAGTATCCAATCTACTGGTATGGAACGCCCCCAAACATCCGGTCTATCTATGGACGTTGCCGATGTTTCACTGCAACGGCTGGTGCTTCACCTGGGCGGTCACGCTGGCCTCTGGCACGCATGTATGTCTGCGTAAGGTCGATGCGGCGATGATTTATCAGCTCGTTGAAGAGCATGGCGTTACTCATTTTTGCGGCGCACCGGTGGTTCTCAACACGCTGATCAATGCACCAAAGGAGGTCAAGCGACCATTCAAGCATCAGGTTGAAATCATGACCGCCGCGGCACCACCACCGGCCGCCGTGCTCCAGGCGATGGAGGCGGAGGGGGTGCACATCACGCATGTTTACGGCCTCACCGAGACCTACGGGCCGGCGGTCGTCAGCGACTGGAACGACGAATGGGATCGATTCGATGACGCAGAGCGCGCCCGCGTCAAGGCGCGGCAGGGCGTACGCTACCCCATGCTCGAAGCTCTCATGGTAGCGGACCCGAAGACCCTCGAGCCCGTCCCCAATGATGGCAAAACCATCGGTGAGGTCTTCTTTCGCGGCAATATCGTCATGAAGGGCTATCTCAAAAACCCGCAAGCAACCGAGGACGCTTTCTCCGAGGGTTGGTTCCATTCCGGCGATTTGGGTGTGTGCCACGCCGATGGCTATGTCGAACTCAAAGATCGTTCCAAGGACATCATCATTTCGGGCGGCGAGAACATTTCGACTATCGAGGTGGAAAGCGTCCTCTACCGCCACCCCGCCGTTTTGGAGGCCGCTGTGGTGGCCCAGCCGGACGAGAAATGGGGCGAAACCCCGTGCGCGTTCGTGACCCTGAAAGCCGACGCTGCGGCGGTCAGCGAGAGCGACATTATCGTCTTCTGCTGCGATAATCTGGCGCACTTTAAGGTGCCCAAGACGGTGGTCTTCAGCGATTTACCGAAGACCTCGACCGGCAAGGTTCAGAAATACGTGCTGCGCGACCGCGCCAGGGAATTCTAGGGCGCCTCGTTCGAACGAGGCGCCCAGTCCTCCGGGATCGCGGCGCGAACGATAGTGAGAATATCCTGCTGGACACCACGGTCTTGTTTAATCCTCGCCGCCTGAAAATAGCTTGCAGTATTGGCGAATGAATCGTCAGCCCGGTGCTGGGGAGATTTAGCGCGGCCCGCATGATGCCGCGCCGACTCAAACAAAAGAGCCTGAAGGGCTCGCTCTGCCTCCAATTCGGCGGCCAGCACCTTTTGCCGGGTCGCCTTGCAGTGATCAGCTGAGACCGGATCGGGATTGCCCTCAAGACCGCGCCGCAGCGCTCGCAGCGGGCCAATCGCTTTCTCATACCAGCGCGACGCCATCACCAGCACGTCCGGCAACTCATCAGCGTCGAATCGCCCGCGACCGTCGCAACCCATCCAGCAGCAGAACAAAATGACATTAACATCGGCGCCGCATTCGTCCTGCAGACGCAAGCACGCGTGCTTGACCTCCGAGTTGGCGTAGACCGCGAGCGAGAACCGCCACAACGAATTCTCCGAAGTATCTGCCACGAGATTTCCGTGATTCTCTTCCCGAAATTGGGTTGGGCTTGTTATGATGCGCAAAACAATGATCGGGGAGCCATGAGCGATACATCCCAACTCGAAGCCAAGCTTCAAGAACTCACGACCGAGCATCGCGATCTCGACGAAGCGATTGCCGCATTATCCGACGATAGTCGGTCCGATACGCTCCAGGTGAAGCGCCTGAAAAAACGCAAACTTGCGATCAGGGACCAGATCGCAGCGATCGAGGGCCAACTGCAACCGGCGATCTAGACCTCGTCGACCAAAGGCAAGTGAGCGCGGAGAGACGGTGGCAGCCTAGCTTTCACTAACACCGTTCTTCATCTCCTGTTTTTTGCATACATCGCGCGATCGGCCTCGGCTAATGCCTTGCTGGCATCGTCGCCGGGCTGGAAGGTGTGAACGCCGAAGGCGACTCCGAGTGGAATTTCCTTGCCCCCCAGTCGAACGGCGCGATCTGAATAGCGTCGGCCAACAACTCGGCTTTCTCCCACGCGGCGCCTTTGTCAGCCTGCGCAAGGATCACACCGAATTCGTCGCTGCCTAGACGCCCGACGACATCGGTTTCGCGAACCTGTTCGAGTAGCCGACGGGCGACCGTGAGGAGGGCCTCATCGCCAGCCGCGTGCCCATACGTGTCATTGACGGTTTTCAATTCGTTGACATCAAAATAGATCAAGCTC
This sequence comes from Alphaproteobacteria bacterium, assembly GCA_963583675.1. Lineage (GTDB taxonomy): Bacteria > Pseudomonadota > Alphaproteobacteria > SHVV01 > SHVV01 > CAUZWH01. The sequence continues at coordinate 1,743 of CAUZWH010000210.1, read as the reverse complement.
GCGCCGCCGCCATAACGCTCGGTGAACGACATCACCTTTGAGAGTTCGCGTACGAAGGCGCGTCGATTGGCGATTGGTGTCAGCGGATCCTGGTCGGCCAATCGTTCGAGATCGGCCAGCCGCTCACGGGTCCGCGAAAGGTCGCGTCGCAGTTCCTCGACCTCGGCCATAAGGGTCATCAGCGCAGCCCGCACCTTCGGCGTGAGCTCTGGTTCAGGGACGCCCATCACCGTGATTGAATCACCAACTGGCGGCAGATCGGCGATCTCGGGTGTAGGACGCGATGCGCCCACTCCGCCGGTCGACGAACTACCGCGCGTCTTGGTCGTGCGTGCCACGGTCGAAATCCGTGGCGGCTCGCCAATTTTCATGTGCCCCCGTCTCGTGCAGGTAATCCCCGGGTCGGGCAGCCGGGTCAACTATCTTACTCTACCACAAGCATCTGGCGCCCGTCGTCGCCAATTGTTCTTTATACCACAAAGGCTTAGACATTTTCGGTAGTTAACATATTAGACAATTGCACGCCCCTACGAAGTGACCGCCGTCACACATCGTGGCAGTACCGCCACCGCCCGTTTTCCTAAGCGACCGTCTTGTTTGCGTAGTGGCCGATCCTATAATCGCCGCTTTAGTTTTGGGGGAGAGAAACGCATGAGCGACGCCACACCGCTAGTTGGCATTCTGATGGGCAGCCAATCGGATTGGGAAACCATGAAACATGCGGGCATTACGCTTGACCAGCTTGGTGTTGCCAATGAGTCGCTGATCATTTCAGCCCACCGCAAACCCAAACGCCTCGCAGACTATGTCGGCAAGGCCCGTGAGCGCGGCCTCAAGGTGATAATTGCGGGTGCCGGCGGTGCGGCGCATCTACCCGGCGTCGTAGCTTCGATGACGACCCTGCCGGTCCTCGGCGTGCCCATGGAAAGCAAGGCCCTGAAGGGCATGGACAGCTTACTATCGATCGTCCAGATGCCGGGCGGAATCCCAGTCGGCACCCTCGCAATCGGCAAGCCTGGCGTTGTTAACGCCGCGCTACTGGCGGCCGAGATATTAGGTGTGAGCGATTCGGCCATGGCCGACGCGGTGCAGGCGTGGCGCGATAATCAAGCAGCCAGCGCCTCGGAGACGCCGGTGGATTAGACACCCTCTGCCGGCAATCGCGGACAGTTATCCCGGCTCACGTTTTAGTGTTGGCTGCACCGCTGCCAATTCCTATTTCTCGCCCTATGTCGATATCAGCAACGGGGAGCTGAAAAAACCGTACCAATGATGGAAAACCACCGAAAACGCCGATCCCATATTCTTAAGGTCGCTTTAGTCGTTTCTCTGCTGACAGTCGCGTTCGGTTGGCAGGGGACACATGCGGCCGACGGCGAAGGCCAACCCGGCAGCGGATGCGCGTGCCATACAAACTGTGCCGGCGAAGGAATCTCTCAAAGCCATGGTGGCCGTTAGCCCGAAGCCCGAGAGGCGCGCTGCCGGCGCAGCCCAATCGGACCGCGGCGCAGCACCCGGCCCAGCGCTTCCACCCCCTGTTCGAGTCGGCCGCGCGTTTTCTGAATCTCCATCACGTTGGCGATACGGCGGTCAAGAAATGCCCAACTGTCGGCGCAATCCTCGGATCGGTCGTAAAGCCAGAACAGGATCGTCGAGCTGTACACGCCGGCCAGCAGCCCGCGCTTGCTATAGAAATTGAAGTCGGTCGCGGTGTCGCCCGCTGCGCGCCACATTAAGTCGACG
>CAUZWH010000209.1:0-5772 GCA_963583675.1 Alphaproteobacteria bacterium | reverse complement strand
CTCGACGCCCGGCCCGCCATTGGGAATCTGGCGGAAATCGTCACGACCCAGCTCCTTTTGCTCGCGCAGGCAGAACGGGCAATGGTCGGTTGAAATGACGTCGAGCGAATGGCGCCGCAAACCGCGCCATAGTTCGTTCTGGTTCCACTTTTCCCGGAGCGGCGGCGTGAGGACATATTTTGCCGCGTCGAACCCGGGCTCCTCGTAAGCCGAGATATCGAGCAGCAGGTATTGCGGGCAGGTTTCGGCGTGAGCCATGACACCGCGGATTTGTGCATCGCGCAGTTCTTTGAGCGAATCATAGCAAGTCAGATGCACGATATAGACCGGCGCCTGTGCGACTTCGGCGATTGCCAGAGCGCGGTGCACACCTTCGGCTTCAAGCCGTGTGGGCCGGGTGTAGGCATGCTGCTTGGGTTCACCACCCTTGCCGTCGGCGAACGCGATCTTTGCGAGTTCGTCGATGACGATACCGTTCTCGGCATGCATGCAAATAAGGGTGCCGTCCTCGCCGGCTTTGCGCATGGCCCTGAAGATCGTGCCGTCGTCGGACAGTAGAGCGCCCGGGTAGGCCATGAATAGTTTGTAGGACGTGACGCCTTCATCGGCGAGCCGGCGCATCTCCTGGGTCCGCTCCTCGGGCAGATCGGTGATGATCATGTGGAAGCCGTAGTCGATCGCGGTTTTGCTTGCGGCCTTGGCGTGCCAGGTGTCGAGGGCTTCGATTGTCGAGGTCCCTTTGGGCTGGATCGCAAAGTCGATCAGGCAAGTCGTGCCACCGTGCGCTGCAGCCCGGGTGCCGGTTTCAAAGTCGTCCGATGTTGTGGTTCCGCCAAACGGCATTTCAAGATGGGTGTGCGGATCGACCCCGCCGGGAATGACCAGCTTGCCGGCGGCGTTTACCACTTGATCGGCGTCAATCACCAAATTTTTTCCGATCACCGATACCGTATCGTTCTCAATGAAGATATCAGCGTGGTAATCGTCAACGGCTGTGACAACGCGACCGTTCTTGATCAATAGGCTCACTGGTTTCTCCCAAGCACAAAGGATCGTGAATTAGCGTTCCTAGCATATTTACCCGCAGAGGAGTTTCTCCTACTATCAGGGCAACGAATTCGCCAACCGCATAAATCGGCATCAAAGGGAGGTCTGCATGACCAAACGTAAAATCGATACTGCGACATCTGCGAAGAAGGTAATTTCTCGGCGTAAGTTTCTCGGCACTGCCGCGGCGACGACCGCAGCGGCCGGCGCGATTACCGGTTTTCCGGCTATTGTCCGAGCGGCCGATCCGGTCCGTACCATCGGCCTCGGCGTTAGCATCATTAATGAAATCCAGTCGCAAGCCGGCAAGGATCTGGGCTTTCCGGTCCGCGGCCAGGCGCTTGGCTACGGCGCCATGTTTGGCAAGATGCTGAACCAGAATGAGCAGTACGAGGTTGCCGAGGGCTATTACAACGACTACGACGTCATGGTGCCCGCCAAAGTGTGGCAGCCGATCGACACCAAGCGCATCAAGCGTTGGGACCAGGTCACCAACCTTTCCAAAACGGGCAAACTAACGGCCGACTCAAACCCCGGCCAAGGTGATGCCCCGTTCCGCCACCTCTGGATCGATGCAAACGGCAACCGGGTCGACGGTCCGTCGCGCTACATCACCTCCGTCCCGAGCTGGCATAATGCCGATTCTCTGGGCTACAACCCTGACGAAACCGGCCGCAAGATCGAGAGCTGGGCCGAGCTGTTCAGCCCGGATTTCAAGGGCAGGGTGGCGCTGCTCAACACGCCTCAGATCGGCGTTATGGACGCGGCGATGGGCATCGAAGCCCTGGGTCTCAAAAAGTTTGGAGACAAGGGCGATATGACCAAGCCGGAAATTGACTTCATGGTTGATTTCCTTATCAAGAAGAAAAAGGAAGGTCATTTCCGCGCCTTCTGGGAAACCTTCGGCCAATCTGTCAACCTGATGGTCAGCGGCGAAGTGGCGCTGGAAAGCATGTGGTCGCCAGCGGTCACTGCAATCAAGGCTGAGGGTGTGTCGTGCATTTACGCCGCCCTCAAAGAGGGCTATCGCGGCTGGCACGGCGGTCTTTCGATTTCCGCCAAGACGTCAGGCAAGGCGCTCGATCAGGCCTACGAGTACATCAACTGGTGGTTAGATGGCTGGGCAGGCGCATTCGTGGCGCGTCAGGGCTACTACATGTCAGTGACCGACACGGTGAAGACGTCTCTTGAGCCGGCCGAGTGGGATTACTGGTATGAAGGCAAGCCGGCAGCCAAGGAGCTGAGCGATCCGTTCGGCACCCCGATCGTGCCTAAGGGCGAAGTCCGCGACGGCGGTTCCTATTGGGACCGCTTCGGCAATATCGCCGTATGGAACTCCTTGATGAAGGAGAACGATTATTTGGTGAAGCGCTGGACCGAATTTCTCCAGGCCTAAATCGCGCAACACTCTACTAAAGCTATCGATGGGCCGGGCCTCGGAAAATGGGGCCCGGTTCTTCGTTTTCAGTCCTCCGCCTATCGTTTAATCTCGCGCTATGGCGCAACTTGACCACGCACCACATCCGGGTTTGATCGGCGCGCAACCGGCGCCGCCGCCGGAGGTTGTCGAACAGACCAAGATCTACCGCCGCGAGGGCGGTTTCCCGATCAGTTGGCTAGTCGCGCCGGCGACGTTGTGGCTGTTCCTATTTCTGGTCGTACCCCTTCTCAGCATCGTCGTCTTCAGTTTCTGGAAAAGCACCGGCTACGGTATGGAACCGGGGTTCACGCTGGACGCCTATCAGAACTACTTCGAAGTGGAAGGTTTTTTCGACGCCTCGCACAGGAAATTCCTGACTCCGTCGGTTTTTGTTTCCACGCTGTTCTCGACGTTCAAATTCACCGTCGTGGTGATGTTTTTCTGCCTCTTACTCGGCTATCCCATCGCTTATTTTCTGGCGATGCAGGTGAAGGCCTTCAAGTGGCAGCTATCGCTGTTTTTGGTTTGCATGGTGCCGTTCTGGACGAGCTATCTGATCCGCGCCGTGGCCTGGATCCCTATGCTCGGACGTCGCGGTCTGCTGAATACGTTTCTGCTCTATATGGACATTGTCGATAAACCGGTCACGTTCCTCCTGTATTCGGAGTTCGGCTACGTTATGGCACTGGTCCAGATCTACGTCGTACTGATCGTCGGTCCGATCTTCTTCTCGCTCGCCAAGATCGACGATGACATTCTCGAGGCGGCGCGCGACATGGGCGCGACATCGTTCCAGATTTTTCGAGAGATCATCGGCCCCCTATCATTGCCCGGTGTCGCGATCGGCCTAATCTTCATTTTTGTCATGTTGATGGGTGAGTTCGCGACGGCCGTCGTCGTTTACGGCGGCAAGACAAGCACAACCGGCACCGTGATCCTCAACTTTTACGGCGTTGCCAACTACCCGGCTTCGGCGGTGAATGCGTTGATGCTGATGCTCGCCATGATGATCGGTGTCATCGTGATCCTGAGAGTCGTCAACATCCGCAAGGAACTCTAGCGTGGCCAAGTGGACGCCGGAGCGCCGCAAGAAACTCTGGATCAAATCTGGATACAGCGTCTATTTCTTGGTGTTTGTACTGTTCATCTACGGGCCGATGTTTGCGATGTTCGTGCTGTCGTTCCAGGGGCGGCGCGGCGGCACCAGCTTCCCGATGCGCGGAACCAGCCTGTACTGGTGGGGGAAACTGATTGAACCCTCGACCGTCGGCGACATGCAGGGCGCGCTACTGCGCTCCCTGATTCTCGCGCTCATCGTCATGGTGATCACAGCAGTATTCTCGACCATGCTGGCGATGGCATTCCGTAAGAAATTCTACGGCGCCGGATTTTTGTTCTACACGGTGATGGCTGGCCTGATGGTGCCGGGTGTGTTGCTCAGCCTAGGCATGGCGACCCTGATGCAGTTTCTCGGGATTTCCCCGCACTGGTGGTCATCGGCACTGGCTGTACATGTCGTGTGGACGCTCCCGTTCGGCTTCCTGGTGATGATGGCGGTCTTCAATCGATTCGATGAACGACTTGAAGAGGCGGCGCGAGATATGGGCGCAAGCGAGTGGACGGTGTTTAAGGAGGTTACCTTTCCCTTGATTCTGCCGGGGGTCGTGGCCGCCGGGCTGTTCGGTTTCACGCTGTCCTACGATGAGTTCGCCCGCACCACACTGCTTGCAGGTGAATTCAACACGCTCCCACTCGATATCAATGCATCGATGACGCAGCGAATCCGGCCGACGCTTTTCGCGCTGGGCACAGCGTCGACTATTTTTTCGTTGGGAATGATTGGCGTATTCCTGGGGATATACTCAATTCTTTATCGCCGCGCACGCTAGCGCCTGTAGACCACGGGGAGGCGTTATGATCGACCTCTACACGGCGGCAACGCCAAACGGGCAGAAGATCCACATCATGCTCGAAGAAACCGGCTTGCCCTACAAACTCACGTGGATCGACATCGGCAAGGGCGACCAGTTCACGCCGGAGTTCCTCGCGATCAGCCCTAACAACAAAATTCCCGCGATCGTTGATCACGATGGCCCCGGCGGAAAGCCCATCTCCGTATTCGAATCCGGCGCGATTCTGCTCTACCTGGCGGAGAAGACTGGCCAATTTCTACCAACCGAACCGCGCGAACGCATCGACGTGATGCAGTGGCTATTCTGGCAGATGGGTGGCTTCGGCCCAATGCTAGGACAATCGCATCATTTCAACGCTTACGCACCGGAACGCATCAAATACGCCATGGACCGGTACACCAACGAAGCTGGCCGTCTTTATCACTTGCTTGATCGACGTCTCGCCGACCGTGAGTACGTCGCCGGTGCCTATTCTATTGCCGACATGGCAATTTTTCCCTGGTGCCGGCTCTACGAGCGCCAAGGCCAACGGATCACTGATTTTCCCAACATCGTTCGCTGGTTCGATGTGATCGCCGCGCGACCGGCGGTGGCCAAAGACATGAAAGTCACCGAAGACACACCGCCCGAGTTCAACGATGAGAACTGGTCGGTATTGTTCGGTAACGAGCAATATTCTCGACGGTGAATGGTTGTGATCTAGGCCAGGATTGCGGCGCGCAGTCGATCGAAGTCAACGACCGTATAGGACGCAGTCCATGGTGAGCGTTAGCTTGAAGCGAGCCTACGACGATCCGTCGCACTCTGACGGCCTTCGCATATTGGTCGAACGCCTCTGGCCCGCGGGCTCACCAAAGAGCGGGCCACAATTGATCATTGGATCAAGGAGGTGGCGCCAACGCCGGAACTGCGCCGATGGTATGCCCATCAACCCGATCGTCGGCCTGAGTTTCAAAACGCTATCGGCTAGAATTAGAATCAAATCTTGTAGCCGTAGCCGCGCTCATTGAACTTTGCTCAGCCGCGCCGGTGACGTTTGTTTTGCCGCTCGAGATACCGAGCGAAATAGCGCCGTTGTGCTGAAAGATTTTCTCGAAAACCAGACGCGCTAATTCCGATAAAGCTCGGAACACAGCGAACGCAGGCCACCGTTATTCCCGCTATTGGATAGCTCGCTACATTCAGCACGAGAGGGAAAACGAAAGCTGGTGCGATCACCGACCCATTTCCAACTTACTGGCAAACGTTGATGGGTGGACCCATTGCGAGTTGCCAAATAACGAGCGACGAGGTTGTTAACAAAGGCGCCATAAATCGCACCGGCGAGAAAGATTGCGCCAACAAGTATCACCAATTGCCAAGTGATTCTCGCGCTCCCCTACCCCAGTGGAA
>CAUZWH010000208.1:0-5838 GCA_963583675.1 Alphaproteobacteria bacterium | reverse complement strand
ACATCGCCCGGGACCAGCTGCTCGGCGCGGTTACCGCGAACGCAAAAGCCCCAAGCGCGCTGGTTGACCGCCTGTTTGGTTACAGGGGGGAGCAGCGGATTGCCGAACTCCTCATTGTTCCCCAGAGCGCCGCTTTGCAAATCAACGAACCCGACGAAGCCGCGCTACAGGACTATTACCGGAGTCATGAAGCGGATTTCACCACGCCGGAACTTCGCTCGATTACCTACTTCACGCTGCAACCCCAGGACCTAGTATCCGAAGTCGCGGTTTCCGATGAAGACTTGGCGAAGGAGTACGACATCCGCCTGGACGAATTCGTGACGTTGGAACGCCGCGATGTGGCGCAACTGCTTTACGAAAACAAGAAAACCGCACAGATCGCCTATGAACGGCTCAACAAAGGCGAAGACCTCGCCGTGGTTGGTCAGGATACCAAGAGCCTGACCGTCGGCGAAACCTCGCTCGGCCTCACAACTAAGGCAGGCTTGCCGAGCGAAGCGCGTGATCCGGTATTCGCGCTCGCGGCGGGCCAGAGCAGTCAGCCGATTCAGACCGGATTCGGCTGGCACGTCTTTCACGTTACGAGCATCGAGCCGGGTTCAACCAAGACACTCGGCGAGGTGACCGAGCAACTAAGAAAGGACATCGCACTGCAACGGGCGGGAGATGCGCTATTCGACATCGCCAACAACATCGAGGACGAGTTTGCCGGTGGGGCATCTATCACCGAGGCAGCCAATCGACTTAATATCACCATCCACCGCCTCGCCGCGGTAGACGCCTCGGGCCGCGATACCGACGGCAACGAGATAAAAGGACTGCCAAGCATACGCAACTTTCTACCGGCCGTCTTTTCCGCTCAGGTCGGCGACGAGCCGGCGATGCAGGAAAATGATACTGGGAGTTACTTCGCGCTCAGCGTTAGCGACGTGATTCCACCCGCCCTCAAACCGCTCGAAAAGATTCGCGGGAAAGTCCGCGCGGGTTGGGAAAAAAGCGCCCGCAATGATGCGATCAAGGCAATGGCCGATGAGATGGCCGAAAAGGTGCGCCTTGGCGGTGATATCGGAAGTTTCGCAGGAGCCAACGGTATCAGTTTTAAGATCACCGAACCCTTGACGCGCGATCGATTGGGCACCGACTACGACGTTTCCGCCGAACTCATGGCGAACCTGTTTGCGATTTTACCGGGCGAAGTCACCGTCGCGCCCACGCCAGCACGGGATGGCTTTGCGATCGCCAAGCTTAAAGAGATCAAGCCGGCGGACGCCACGGTTGGAGGCGATTTACGTGTCGCGTTAGATCGGACCGTCCGGCAATCGATACTCGGTGACATTGTCGAAGCCTACCGCGCGGCGCTGGCTAACGAGTATGGCGTCAAAGTCAATCAAGGTGCGATTGACGCGATGTTCTAGAACCGACACGACCATAAACAAATAACGCTAGCCGGCGGTGTCGCGCTTTATTATCGCGCTAACCGGCACCAACACGAAGCCACGCTCAGCGAGCGATGGTAGCCACACTTCTAAAACGTCGAGCGTGATCCTATGCGGATGGCCGATAGCTATCGCCGACCCGCGGCGGCGCGCTCTTTCCTCAAGCCGGCGTAGCTGTTTGCGAATTTCGTCGGCATCGATCTCGTGATCGAGAAAAACGTCGCGAATTGCAAAGGGCATCCCGATCCGCTTAGCGACGCGGCCGCCGACGCTTTCGTCCGTGGTACGCGAATCGAGGAATGCCAATCCCCTATCCTTTAGTTCCTGAAGGACGGTAGCCATTGCGCTTTCGTCGCGCGTAAATCGGCTGCCCATGTGGTTATTGACGCCAACGAACCCACTGAACCGCGAGAGCGCCCAATCCAATCGGTCACGAATCTCAGATTCCGGCAATTCGGGCAATAATGCCCGCGGCCCGGGATCCGAGGTGCTGGACTGGGGCGCCATCGGAACATGAAGAAATATCTCATGGCCGGCCGCGCGCGCCTTTGCGGTTTGACGATCGAGATCGCCCGCGTAAGAAATGAAGGAGATCGTGAGCGGAGACGGCAACGAATTGAGCCGCGCTGTGCCGGCCCGATTGAGACCGGCATCATCGATTACGACCGCAATTAGCGGACGGTCACCGGTATCAGCAATTGCAACAGCGTTTCGCAGCCATGCCGGCATCGGTGGGGCGACGGCTTCCTGCCGAACGGTACCCAAGGCCGCGGTTTCACGCTTTGGTTCCGGATCATCCGGGTCAGCTTTGCCTGTGCGCGGCAATTTGGGTTGTTGCGCACGTAGTTCTCCCAATATTGAGGGCCGAACCGTTCCCTCAGCGCGTGATGAGCTTGTAGCTTCGACTGGGACGGTGTCGGCATCGTCATCATCGGCTTCTGTCCATAATCCGATCGCCACACCGAAGCCCAGCCCGAGCGCCATCACGACTAGACTCGTCACGACAGATTTAAACGCACGGGTCTTCTGCGCGGGTAGGTGCTCGTTGCCCGGCAGCGATGTCGCATCAGCCACTACCGCGTCTATGTCATTGTTTGAGGAATTCGATGAAGCCGCGCTCGACGCGAGCGAAGCACTCGTTGAGGACGGTGCTCTTGGAGCGGGCCGCTGACGCGCCTTAGGCTTTCGCCGATTGATTTTTCGTGGCAGCGACTAGTTCCTTGTCGAGTGTCGATTGGTTGAGGACAATATAAGGCGTCCAAGCCGGGTCGCAACACCAACGCAGCGGCCAGAGCTTGTTGTTCGCAATGCCAATTGACTGGTCTTCCCCACCATCGATAACCTCTCGTGTTACCTTGTGGTGGGTGGACGACTAGTTTACATCCGCCGATTATTATTCGATTTCGTCAGATTGCATCGGAGGCAGGATTGGCCGACGACATGAATGAGTTCAAACGCTTGATCGGCTTGGTAGCCAGTGGTGACAGGCTAGACGCCGATGAGGCCTACCTAGCCTTCGATATCATGATGTCCGGCAATGCTACACCGTCGCAAATGGGCGCATTTCTGATGGGCCTTCGCGTACGCGGCGAAACCGTCGACGAGATCACCGGCGGGGCCAGGGCGATGCGGGGAAAAGCAGTGATAATCGAAGCACCGCCCGGCGCCATCGACACCTGCGGCACCGGTGGGGATGCATCGGGGACGCTAAACATCTCGACGGCGACAAGCCTGATCGCCGCGGCCTGTGATATCCCGGTCGCCAAGCACGGGAATCGCGCATTGTCGTCGAAATCCGGCGCGGCTGATGTTCTCGCTGCTCTCGGCGTCAACATCGACGCAGATATGAACCTCGTGCACAAAGCGCTTTGGCAAGCTCATATCTGCTTCTTGATGGCGCCGCGTCATCATGGGGCGATGCGCCATGTCGCCGGTACCCGCGTCGAACTCGGCACGCGCACTATTTTTAATCTGCTCGGCCCGCTCTCAAACCCGGCCGGGGCCAAACGCCAACTGATCGGGGTATTTGCGCGCGAGTGGATTGAGCCGATGGCGCAGGTGTTGGGAAATCTCGGCTCGGAGCATGTCTGGGTAGTTCATGGGTCCGACGGAATTGACGAGATCACCACCACCGGGCCGACCTTTGTCGCTGAGTTGAAGAACGGCGAGGTATCTACATTCGAGGTTTCCCCCGAAGAGATCGGCCTGCCAACAGCGAAGCCCGATGACCTCAAGGGCGGCTCCGCTGAGGAGAACGCGGCAGCTCTCACCGCGTTGCTCGACGGCAAGGCAGGGCCGTATAGGGATATCGCGATACTCAATGCGGCAGCAGCCTTGGTCATCGCCGGCAAGGCCAACGACCTGACTGGTGGTGCCGCGCTGGCAACCGAGGCGATCGATACGGGAAACGCTAAGAAAACGCTGCAACAATTGGTTGCAATTACCAACAGCGATGTCGTTGATTGATGGCAAACGTGCTCGACAAGATCTGTGCTGAGAAGCGCGTGGAGACGGCCGAGCGTCGCGAGCGGCGTCCGCTGGCGGACGTTGAAGCCGCCGCATGCGGCAACGCGTCGGCGCCCCGAGGCTTCCGTAACGCGCTCGCACGGCAAGCTGCTCTCGGCTACGGCCTGGTGGCTGAGATAAAGAAAGCTTCACCGAGCAAAGGCATTATCCGAGCTGATTTCGATCCCCCTAGCCTCGCCGCCGACTACGCGAGGGGCGGCGCGACGTGCCTGTCGGTACTAACCCAGGGACCCTATTTCCAGGGCTGTGATGATGATCTGATCGCCGCCCGGGCGGCGGTTGATGTACCAGTTCTGCGCAAGGATTTCATGCTTGACATCTATCAGGTGTTCGAGGCTCGTGAATTGGGAGCGGACTGCATCCTGCTGATCATGGCGGCGCTCGATGATGCAACTGCGGTCGCACTTGAGACGACCGCCAACGAGCTCGGCATGGATGTGCTGGTCGAGGTCCACAATCGAGATGAACTTGACCGTGCGAGCCGGCTGCAAAGCCGTCTGATTGGCGTCAACAATCGCGACCTAACCACGCTGTCGGTCGATTTGGCGACGACAGAGACGCTCGCGGAAGCGATGCCGGATGGCGCGCTGATCGTCAGCGAAAGCGGCATTTCAACGCCGGCCGATCTCGCACGTATGGCGGCGGTCGGGGTGCGCTGCTTTCTGGTCGGCGAATCTCTCATGCGCCAAGCGGACGTATGCGCTGCGACCCGTGCCCTATTGGACACCGGCGATTCTGTTGTGATGTCGGCCTAGGGAATTTGCCGGTGGCCGATTTCACCCACTTCGACGACAACGGCAACGCCCGCATGGTTGATGTCAGCGATAAGAAAGCGAGCGATCGGATCGCAACCGCCGCAGCCGCCGTGATCATGAAGCCGGAAACGCTGCAATTGATTACCGAGGGGGAAATCAAAAAGGGAGACGTGCTATCGGTCGCACGGCTTGCCGGAATCATGGGCGCCAAACGAACGCCTGACTTGATTCCGCTTTGCCATCCTCTGTCACTATCATCGATTGAAATCGACTTGCGTTGCGATCCTCAACGTAGCGCTGTCGACATAACGGCGACTTGCCGCATCAGTGCAAAAACCGGCGTTGAAATGGAAGCACTCACTGCTGTGAGCGTTGCGGCATTGACGATTTACGACATGTGCAAGGCGGTCGACCGCGGAATGACAATTACCGATATCCGCCTCACCCATAAGGCCGGGGGGAAATCCGGCACCTACCACGCCGACTAGGACGTTCTGGCCGTGGGACAACAACGTTTGCCGTTGCTGCCCGTGGCAGATGCCCGCGCCCGCATCGTCGCCGCAGTGCTTCCGACGCCGCCGGAAACCGTGAGCCTGGCGCGAGCCGGCGGGCGCGTACTGGCTCGTGACGTCGTCGCACGCGTGACGCAGCCGCCCGCCAACGTCTCCGCGATGGACGGCTACGCGGTTCGCGGGGAAGACACCATCGAGATACCGACCCGCCTAAAGCAAGTGGGTGCGGCACCCGCCGGCGCCGCTTTTGATGGCGAGGTCGGCGCCGGAGAAGCGGTGCGCATCTTTACCGGTGGGCCGCTGCCGCGCGGTACAGATACGATCATCATCCAGGAAAATGTCGACGTGGAAGGCGCGTGGATCACAATCCGCGAACCAGCGGCGCGCGGCACTTACGTTCGACCGGCGGGCCTTGATTTTCGCGCCGGCGACGTCGGCGTGCCGGCCGGAACGATCATGTCGCCGCGCAATGTGGGGCTCGCTGCCGCGATGAATGTACCGTGGCTCGAGGTTCGGCGACGTCCACGAGTCGCACTCCTGGCGACCGGCGACGAAATTGTGCGGCCCGGCGACCCAATCGGTCCTAATCAGATTGTCAGCTCGAAC
>CAUZWH010000207.1:0-5842 GCA_963583675.1 Alphaproteobacteria bacterium | reverse complement strand
AGCGGGCATCTTCCAACCACGCGGGCTGATCGAGCGCACGGGTGAGTGCCTGCCATTCGCGATCGGTCTGCACCGCGACCGTAATGAAGCCATCGGTGGTTTCGTAGATAAGATCGATAAAGCTCGCCGCGTCTTGCTGCGGCAGCTCGCCATCGGTGAAGGTTTGGCTCGCCATATCCGAGCCCCAAAGAAACGCGATCACCGTATCGAGCATCGAGATCTGCACGTGTTGGCCTTCGCCGGTTCGCTCCCGCGCCAGTAATGCGGCGGTGATCGCCTGAGCACTGACGATTCCGGTCAATTTATCGGGCAGGATGGTACGGACGAGGCGGGGACGCGCATCGTCGGATCCCCCCTGAATGGTCGCCAACCCAGACATAGCCTGTATGAGCGGGTCGTAGACCGGTTTGGCCGCATAGGGGCCGTGTTCGCCGAAGCCGCTGATCGAGGTGTAGATAATTCTCGGTGAGACGCTGCGAATGGCGGCTTCGCCGATACCGATCCGATCGGCGACCCCGGGCCGGAAATTCTGGATAAAAACGTCGGCGTCGGCGACCAGGCGCATGAGAACATCCGCGCCCCGCGCATGCTTAAGATTAAGCGCGATAGAGCGTTTGTTGCGGTTGTTGTTAAGAAATGCCGCCGAGTAGCCGGCGCGTTGGTTGGCGGACGCCCGCATGTGATCGCCGCCGTCGGGGTTTTCGACCTTGATGACATCCGCACCCTGATCGGCCAACAGCATCGCCGCCGACGGCCCCGACACCATCGCCGCCATTTCGATGATTCGTACCCCCGCGAGCGGACCGCTGGCCGCCTGGGCATCTATTGCAGGGCGATGCTGGTCTGGTTTGTTATTCATAAGCGCATGTTGGGCTGCTTTGCGCGCCTCGACAACCGCTCTCATCCTGCTCGCCCACTTGTGATTTCTCTTGGGTTCATTTTTCGTGCAAGGGTTCACCCACCCCGACACAAACCTGGGATGAGGTATATGAAACGACGGGTTACGTGGTTGTTTGGAGTGCTCGCCACGCTCGCCACGCTCGCGGTGCTCGGGTTGGCGGCCGGTAGCGCGGGCGCCGCGGGCAAGCGTATCTCGGTCACCGGTGAGGTGATCGATACGTGGTGTTATCTGACCGAGATCATGGTGCCGGAAGGCACCGCCGATCACCAGTGCGTGATCTGGTGTGCCGCGGGCGGCATTCCCGTCGGTATTCTCGATGACTCGGGCAAGGTCTACATGGTGATGAAGTATGGCGACGACGATACGACCGTTCGCCCGCCCGCCATCATGAAGATCCAGACTCATCGGGTTGCCGTCGAAGGCGACCTCTACGGAATCAATTATCTGTTCGTCAACCAAGTCGTTGCCGATGAAGGGATCGTTAAACTCAATCACGAAGATTTCGGCATCCAGCCCGGAGGCTAAGGCATGAAAACACTCATATTCGTAACCGGCCTGTTCGTGCTGTTGGGGCGTCAAGTAACGCCCAAGCCGCAGAATCCTGGGGGCTGGAGGGAGAGAAGATCGCTCGCTTCGAAGCCAAGGTCGTCGATATCGCCTGTGAACTAACCGGCAATTGTCCGACCAATTGCGGCGCTGGCAAACGTCAGCTCGGATTACTGACCGACGAAGGCCGATTGATCCTGCCGACCAAGAATCAGGTTCCCTTTGCCGGCGCGGCGTGGGAGCTGGTCGAATTCTGCTAGAAGCGTGTCGTTGCCGAGGGATTATTCGTCAACAATCGCGACCACAAGATCTTTGCTCTCCAGTTCGTCAAAGCGATCGATGGCAAGTGGCAACGTGCCAATCGCTTTACCGGCCGATGGCTAAAAGGGGCCGGCCTGCCAGAAGGATCGCCCAAAGCGGGCCAATGGTTCCGGAACGATCCGCAAGTCCAGGCCCTGATCAAGGCGGATGGCAAACTCGGTCTCGGCTTGAAGGCGGATCAGGATTACCAGAAGTTCCTTGATGAATAGAGCCCCGTGAATAGGGCCGTCGACATGCGGTTTGCGGTTCGGATTTCTGTATCGGTGGTCGGCCTCATCGCGTTGATTGCGATCGGCGCGACCACCGCGACCGCTCACGATGGAAAAAAGCACCCCACGCCGAATCCCGAATCGGCGTCCGGCGAGGCCACAAGTGGTGCAAAGAAGGACTTCGGAATAAAAATCGGTGGGGTGTTTTCTCTCATCGATCACCTCGGCAACCCGCAAACCGACCGCGACTATCACGGCGGCTACCTGCTGGTATTCTTTGGCTACGCCGATTGCGAGAGTATTTGCCCGGTCGGACTTAAGCGGATGACCGATGCGGTCGACGTGTTGGGCGAAGCGGGAGATACGATTACCCCGCTTCTGATTACGGTCGATCCCAAGCGGGATTCGCCCGCTGTGCTGGCCGCCGAAGTGGCTCGGATCCACCCCCGTCTCGTTTGTCTCACGGGCACCGAAGCCGCGCTTGTATCGGCCCGCAAAGCGTACAATGTGAAGGTTAAGGCGGTCGAAGGTGAGTGGGGTAAAGATGCGGTGCTTGCTCACGGCTCGTTCGTGTATCTGATCGGGAAGAGGGGTGAGTTTCTCACCCTATTGCCACCGGTGTTTGGCGCCGACCAAATGGCGAAGACGATCCGCGAGTACCTCGACGCCCCAAAGTCTTAGCTGCTGGCGGCTAACCCGTCGCTCGTCTACCCTCATCGCTTCTTTGCGTTGAATTCTGTCGAGCCGTGCATGAGCCTGGATGAGAGCTTCGCGCGGGTTAACGCGAGTACCTTAAGACGCGACTTCGACGCCCTGTGCGATTTTGGCGGCCGGCTGGCGGGTACAGCGAGTGAACGAGCCGCGGTTTTCTTTCTCAAGCAGCGGCTGAGTAGAATTTCTGGCGGTACTTTGACGTCATTCGGCGTTCCCTATGCCGGGTGGGCGGCATCGGGCGCGACGCTCGATCTTGGCGTGGGATCGCGGCATGAGGTGCAGCCACTGGTTGGTTCGCCGCCGACGCCCAAAGACGGGTTGGTCGCCGAAATAATCGATCTCGGACGCGGCACTCAGGCGGATTTTGACGCTGCTCAAGATCGCGTCGCCGGCCGCATCGTGATGGCCCGGCATGAGTACATGTTCGATCCCGATCACGTGCATCGCATTTGGAAATACTGGACCGCCGCAGAGCCAGGTGCCGCGGGGTTCATCGTCGCTAATCCGTGGGCCGACTCGGGCCGGGTTTCGGGTGGTTTAGGATTCGGTGACACCGCTCCGATTCCTGCGGTGGGTGTGGGCACCGCGCTTGCTGAACAGCTCCTCGGCATGGCGGGGAGCGAATGCAAAATTTCGCTGTTGGTCGACAGTCAAACGTCTAAACAGACGGCGGAGTCGCTGGTTTTGGACATCCCGGGGCGCCGCAAGGAGTGGGTCGTGGTCTCCGCCCATCTCGATGGTCATTCGGTCGCCGAGAGTGCGATCGACAATGCGTCGGGTGTTGTTGTAGCGCTTGCAGTCGCCGAGGCTCTCGCGCCGGTCGCAGCGACGCTCGAACGCGGCGTGCGGATCTGCCTGTTCAACATTGAGGAGTGGGGCCTGTTGGCATCGGAAAGCTATGTCGCCGACCTCTCCGAAACTGAGCGCGCCGCGATCGCCATCGACGTCAATCTCGATTCCGTCGCCGGTGCCGACACGATAGCGGTGATGATCAGCGGGTTTGCCGAGTTGACCGAACTCGTTGCGCAAGCCTCCGCGTCGTCGGCTATCGATGCCGATGTACATTTGCCGCTCGTGAGGAACTCCGATCATTACAACTTTGCCGTTGCCGGAATCCCGGCCGTCAGGATCGTCGCCGGATTCGGCGATCGGGACGCGAGCTTGCGCCACGTCCTGACCGAGGGTGATAGGAGAGACCTGGTACCGACCCACGAGCTTGAGCGGGCGGCGCAGCTCGCAACCGCAATGACGTATCTCGCGGCCCAAGCGTCCGCGCCCGAGGTCGCGAAATGGCGCGTGATTGACTAAATTGGCGGGCCACGTTGAACGCTGGGCTCGAAATCAAAGCATAGGAGACCAAGCGAATGGCACGTTTCTTAGTGATTGGTGGTGCACAACTCGGTCCGATCGCCCGCAACGAACCGCGCCAGTCGGTTGTCGCACGCTTGTTGGCGTTGATGCGCGACGCGCATGCGCGCGGTTGCGATGTGGTGGTCTTTCCCGAACTCGCGCTCACCAGCTTCTTCCCGCGCTGGTGGATGGACGACGACGAAGTCGAATCCTTCTTCGAGCGCGAAATGCCGTCTCCAGTCACCCAGCCCTTGTTCGACGCTGCCCGTGAACTCGGGATCGGCTTCTATTTGGGTTACGCGGAAATTGCGGTGGAGAATGGAACGACCAGGCATCACAACACGGCGATCCTGGTCGATAAATCAGGTGCTATCGTCGGCAAATATCGCAAGATTCATCTGCCGGGCCACGCCGACCACAAGCCCGAATGGCCCTACCAACACCTCGAGAAGAAATACTTCGATGTTGGAGATCTCGGGTTCAACACATGGCGCACGCTGGGCGGCGTGATGGGTATGGCAATCTGTAATGACCGCCGCTGGCCGGAGACCTATCGAGTGCTGGCCCTGAAGGGGGCCGAGGTAGTGATGCTCGGCTACAACACGCCATCCTACATACCGTGGGAACCCACCTACAACGATCTAACCTCGTTTCACAACCACCTCTGCATGCAAGCCGGTGCCTACCAAAATGGTACCTGGGTTGTTGGTGTCGCCAAAGCGGGCATTGAAGAGGGGTGCGATTTGATTGGTGGGAGCATTATCGCGGCACCGACCGGTGAGATCATTGCCCAGGCGCTAACCAAGGACGATGAGTTGATTTCGGCGCGTTGTGATCTGGATCTTTGTCTTCGCGCGCAGGACGCGATGTTCAACTTCGCCGCCCATCGGCGTATTGAGCACTACGGCGTCATCACTGAGCAGGCCGGAGTCACGCCGCCGCCATAACGAGGAGTCGCAGTCGGATGCCCAAGGTACTCAGTGACGAAGCTGTCGCGCAGTTTGGGCGTGAAGGGTTCTATATTCCCTGTCGCGTGATGTCGGGGGCTGAAGCCGATCGTTACCATCGCCGTCTTCAAGCCTACGAAAACGCGATCGGCGGTCCGATCACCAGCAACTATCGCCACAAGGTGCATTTGCTCTTTACCTGGCCAACGAACTCGTGCGCCACCCCAAGATTCTCGATGCGATCGAGGACATTATCGGGCCCAACATCATCTGCTGGACCACGAACTTCTTTATCAAGGAAGCGAATTCGCCGGCGTTTGTGTCGTGGCACCAGGACACGACCTATTGGGGGCTCAGCACCGACGAGCTCGTCACCGCGTGGCTGGCGCTAACCGACGCGCCGGTCGAAAGCGGAGCTATGAAATTCTGGCCGGGCAGTCACACCAAACCGCAAATCGAGCACCGCGATTCGTTTCACCAGGACAACTTGCTTTCGCGGGGTCAGGAAGTCGCGGCGGCCGTTCCTGAAAATGAGGGCGTGTTGATCCCGCTCGAGGCGGGCGAGATCTCGCTCCACAATGTTAAGCTCGTGCATGGGTCGGCGCCGAATGAAACCGGCAAGCGCCGGGTTGGGCTGGCGATCCGCTATGTGCCGCCGCATGTACGTCAGATCAAAGTGCGGGATTCGGCGATGCTGGTCCGCGGCGTCGATACTCACGGCCATTTTGACCTCGAACCTAATCCCGGTAGCGACGTCGACGAGGCCGCCCTCGCAGCACACGCCGACGCGATGCAGCGTCAGGTTGCCGCGCTGTATTCCGGCACGGACAAAATGGAGTTTCGAGCCTCATTAC
>CAUZWH010000206.1:0-5849 GCA_963583675.1 Alphaproteobacteria bacterium | reverse complement strand
TTCCTCGGCTTTCCCGATACCAAGCTTCAGGTCATTGCCCCCGACGTCGGCGGCGGCTTTGGTATGAAGGCCTACGTCTACCCTGAGGAATTGATTGTCGCAGCACTCGCGATCAAGTACCGCGGTACATTCAAGTGGGTGCAGGACCGCCAGGACGATTTCCTAACCAGCAACCATGCGCGCGAACAGATCTACAAGTTGACTTATGCGGTCGATGCCAATGCGCGGGTCTTGGCGATCAAAGCAGATATTTCGGTATCGGTCGGCGCCTATGCCTCGTTTCCGATGGGCTCGAGCCTCGAAGCCAACGGGGGCCCACGCAATCTTCCCGGCCCTTATCGGTTTAGCCAGTTCGCCTTCAGCACCCGGGCGGTGCTCACCCACACCTGCCCAACCGGTGCGTTTCGCGGCGTGTCCGCACCCTCGGCCCTGTTCGCCGTCGAGGGAATGATGGATCTCATTGCCAAGACCTATGGCCTCGATCCGGTCGAAGTACGGCGGCGAAATCTGATCCAGCCGCACGAACTGCCGTTCACCAATGCCATGGGCCAGCAATACGACACGGGCAGCCATGTCGAATGTCTCGATCGGGCGCTCGAAATCGCCGGTTACGAAAAGGCGCGCAACGAACAGCCGGCGGCCAATGCGTGTGACGGCAAGCTCCGCGGCATCGGCGTGGCGACCGTGACCGAGCAGACCGGTCAGGGCGCATCGCGCTATAAAGCGCGTGGGCTTTATCGTATCCCGGGTTATGACAGCGCCTTGATCAAGATCGAGCCGAGCGGCCGGGCGATCGCCTATATCAGCCAGGCAACCCAAGGGCAGGGCCACCTCACGGCATTCGCGCAAATCGTCGCTGGAGAACTCGGGCTCAACGTTGCCGACGTTACCGTGGTGGAGGGCGACACTGACGTCGTGCCCTATGGCTCGGGCACCTTTGCCAGTCGGGGCGCCATTCTCGGTGGTGGCGCGACCATCAAAGCGGCACGCGAAATTTGCAAAAAGGTAAAGCGCATTGCCGCGCATTTGTTGGAAGCCAGCCCCGAAGACATCGAACTCGGTGAGGGCGGCGCCTACGTCGCAGGCGTACCGAAGATGCGGGTAAGCATCGCCGAAGTCGCCGCGATCGCCTATTCGTTGGAGGCGCGGCTGCTGCCCGAGGATGAGGAATACGGCCTTGAAGCCATCGCGCACTACGATCCACCCACCGCTACTGTTTCCAATGCCACCCACATCGCCTTCGTGGCGGTCGATCCGCAAACCGGTCTAATCGATGTCGAACGCTACGTCGTGGTCCACGATTGTGGCCGCATAATAAATCCGATGCTCGTCGACGGTCAGGTGCACGGCGCCATCAGCAATGGATTGGGCCAGGTGCTAAGCGAGGGCATTGTGTATTCAGCTGAGGGGCAATTACTCACCGCTAGCCTGCTCGATTACGACCTGCCGACGAGCGCGGATATGCCCGACCTCGAGGTCGATCATTTCGAGACCCCGTCAGACATTACGCTCGGTGGCTTCAAGGGTGTCGGCGAAGGGGGCGTGATCGGCGCCGTCCCTGCCCTGGCCGGCGCCGTGCGCGATGCGCTATCGGTGCTCGGCAATGTCGAGGTTAATCAAGTGCCGTTGCCGCCCGACCGCGTGCTTGGCTTGATCGAGCGGGCGCGCCGAAGCGCGGCAGCCTAGATTATTCCGCGGCGACGCGGTCGCGGCTAGCCAGTGCCGTCATTACCTCGTCAGCCGTCATCAGATCGGCATATTTCTGGCCCATGTCGAACAGACTGGCATCGTGCGGCCCAATCGCGCGGTCGCCGACGCAATCGGTGACGACGACCGGCTTGAAGCCATAGCCCAGTGCGTCAACCGCAGTCGCGCGCACGCATCCGCTGGTCGTACACCCTGCTATTAACACCGAATCTGCACCCTGCAACGATAGCCAGCTGCCGTAGTCGGTTTGAAAGAATGCCGAGGCATTACGCTTGCGTACGACGAGCTCGCCGGGTTTCGGAGTCAGGACGGGAACGATCTGCGAGTTGGGCGCGGTTTCGGTGAGGTCTTTAAGCGAGGGAACTTTATCCGAGAGCAGATTGTGATCGCTGCCGTCGTCGGCGAAAACCACCCGGGTGTGTGCGATCGGAATGTTGTGGGTACGGCAGAAATCCAGCAGCAACACGGTCTGCTCGATCGCAGCGTGGATATTGCCGCCGCCCAACGCTTCGGCATCGTCGAACCCAACCACAAAGTCGACGATGCATAACGAGGGCCGTTCGCCAAGACCAAGCGTGTGGCCAAAACCCTGTTTTTTAAAGATCTCTAATTCAGAGTTCATGCGATCGTCCTCTTCAGCTTGGCGTCTTCAGATCGTCCGGCAGCAACGTACCTTTTTCGAGGATCATCTCGCCATCAAGGTAGGCCGTGCAATTTTTCATCGGCAAGTCCATGTGGCACTGGGTGTTGTTATCGCCCCCGAATTCTAGGTTAGGGCCTAGTGAGAACAGCACGATGCCGTCATAGGCGCGGCCATCCATGCCAATTCCCTTGAGTATCCACTCGCACTTTTCGTTGGTTCCCCAACCAATATGCGAGATCGCATAGGCACGAGGATCGTCGTAACTGTCCATGAACTTGCGAACTTCGTCCGCGTGTTCACCACCCTTGATTTCAGTAACGTAGCCGCCTTCGACGATGAATTCGATCGGTTGGCGGACGAATTCCATCTGGGGATAAATTATGTCGCCCTCAGCCATGACCACCCGGCCGTTGACCGATCTGTCCTCAGGGCAATGCGCCGCGAGCCCGCCCGGCCAATGGTCCCAACGCCCGGGTTCGTCGGTATAGCCATACTCAGAGAGCGGCGTGTAGCTCGCGCCGAACGCGTAATTGATGTCGGTGCCGAGCGCATTGGTAAAGCGGAAGTTCTTAGCCGTGCGTAGCCGTTCGACGCTCGCTTCTGTGCGTGCTTTTAGCGCTTGCGTCGGCAGTAATCGCTCGAGCGTATCGATTTCTTCGCAAACCAGTAGGATCCGCGTCCCTGCTTGCTTGATCGCCGCTTCCTCGGCTGAGAAAGACGCGACGAACAGATCGACCACCATGTCGGCGTCCTTGCAGATGGTCAGCGCATCCGCGTTCTCGCTCAGTGGATTGGCGCCGAAGTTTGCGAAACGCTCCTCGAGCGAGGTCTCGATACCGGGGCGCAGGTGCACGTCGATGGCTTTGGCGCCGATGCTCTCGGCTGCCGAAAGGAACGCTTCAGCGTAGTCGCTTAGGCACGTTCCGTCGTGGAGGACGGCGACGGTTTCGTTTGCATTCAGTTTGCAAAGTTCAAGCTGCTGACTAAACAACGCGACCATCTCGGCCTGGGTTGCCTGCACCGTCATCAATTCCTCCCTAAATCTATTGGAGACAAAGGTTGCCGGTGGCGCCGGGGAAAAGCAAGCGCCCCCGATCGCAGAGCCGTGTTAGGCCTCGTAGACCCCGACGTTGGCGATGAGCGCCCCGGCGCTGACCACCCGCCGGTTTGGGCCGCGTGTCGCAATTGTTTCGGCCTGGGTTTCGTAAGGTAGCAGGACGAAATCGGCCTGGCATCCGACCTCGACGCCGTAATCGTTCACGCCGAGGGCGTGCGCCCCGCCATAAGTTGCTAGGTCGAACGCAAGGTCGAGATCGGCGTCCGTTCTGAAGCCGCTACGCATTGCCAGCAGCATCGCGCGCTCGAGCATGTCGGCGTTGCCGAAGGGCGACCAGCAATCGCGGATGCTGTCCGATCCGAGGCACACGGTAACGCCGGCATCTCGCAACAATTTGACCGGCGGGAACGACACGTTGCCCGGTGCGGCCGTCATGATCGCGATTTCCTGCTTGGCCAGGAGATCGGCCAATCGCGCGGTCTCACTCGGTGCGATCGAGCCG
This sequence comes from Alphaproteobacteria bacterium, assembly GCA_963583675.1. GTDB lineage: Bacteria > Pseudomonadota > Alphaproteobacteria > SHVV01 > SHVV01 > CAUZWH01. The sequence continues at coordinate 1,940 of CAUZWH010000206.1, read as the reverse complement.
AGGCTGTAGGCATGGCTAATCATAACCCGGCCCTGCAGCCCTAACGCCCGGGTGCGCTCGGCGATCAACTCGATCGAGAATGCGCCCAGATTGCCGGTCTCGTGATGGTGGATATCGATACCGACCCCGCGCCGGTCGGCGATACCAAAAATCGCGTCGAGATGGGCCACGGGATCGCGGTCGATGGCGCTGGGGTCGATGCCACCGACCACGTCGGCACCCAGTGCAATGGCTTCGTCGATGAGTGCCGATGTGCCGGGCACGGCCTGAACGCCAAGCTGGGGAAAGGCGACGATCTGCAAGTTTATCTGGTCGGCAAACTGCTCGCGGATCGCCAACAGCGCCTCTACCCGCCGCAGGCCGAGTTCCGGTGTTACGTCGGCATGGCTGCGGATATGCAGCGAGCCCATCGCGATCGCCTGGCGTACCACTGCGGCGGCCTGAGGTTCGGGCGCCAAATTCTGCGCACTGAAATATTCTCGCTCGAAGGCAATGCGGTCGGTCAGGAGCGGGCCGGCTTGATGGCCGTGCCACGGCAAACCCCACAGGGTTTTGTCAAAGTGGACATGAGCCTCGACCAGTGCGGGGATAAGCAGGTCGTTATTCCCCTCGATCACCGGCACGCCCGCGGTATCCGGCGTTAGCGCCGGCCCGATCTCGGCAATGATTCCGTTGCGAACCAACAGGTCGGCCGCGCTTTGGCCCTGGCGCCGCACGTTCTTGATCAGTAGCTGGTTGGCCATTTGTCCCCCTCACCCGTCCTGCTGGCGTCTTGATCGGCTGGCAGATCATAGCTGCTCGCAGCCAATTTCGTCGCATTACTCGGCAATATCGCCGCGTCCCCATACTTGACGCGGCTTGCGCGTTACCGTCACGCTCGCCGCACACAACGGACGCCGCGATTTGGGGAGTGAAGCAATGACGGAGCGAGTTTGGGAGTAATTCCTCACCGAACAGGACAAGGCGGTTTTTGAACAATCCGGCATGGGGCAACGGAGCGGATTTGGCCACCGACCCGCGCTCGTCGTGATTGATGTGAACTACAATTTTACCGGCGACAAACCCGAGCCCATCCTTGAGAGCATCAAACGCTGGCCGCTCTCGTGTGGCGAGGTGAGTTGGCCGGGTATTACGGCGATTAGCCGTTTGTTGGACGCTGCGCGGGCCAAACGAATTCCGGTGTTTTATACCACCGGGGAGTTGCGTGAAGACGCCGCTGACTACGGCGCTTGGGCGGGCAAGAACGCGCGGATGGGAGAGGATCGCGAGCGCTTCACCAAAGGCAACGAGATCGTTGATGAGATCAAGCCGCAGGCTTCTGATTTCGTTATCAAGAAACAAAAAGCGAGTGCGTTTCACGGGACTCCATTGGTCCACCAATTGGTCGATCTCCAGGTTGATACCCTGCTCTTCACCGGCACCACGACCAGCGGATGCGTGCGCGCCTCCGTGGTGGATGCGGCGAGCTACAACTATCGTTGCGCGGTGGTTGAAGAAGGTTGTTTCGATCGCTCGCAGGCCTCTCATGCGCTCAGCCTATGTGACATGCACATGAAGTATTCCGACGTCGTCGGCCTGGACGATGCGCTCGGTTACATAGAGAAGCTGCCCAAGAATCTTTTCCACTCAAACACGATCAACGCTTTGGATGCGTAAACTCCGGGCGAGCCCGCTGAACGGGCCGCATCTACGAGGTTTACTCGGCGCTACGTTGGGCGGCGTGTTGGGCCGAGGATGAGTTGGAGACCACGCGGCGCAGGCGGTTGATGAGAGATCCCACGCCCTCGCGCCGGACCACGGAATCGAATTCCGCCCGCTTGGTGAGGATGAGGCTAATGCCCTCGACCATCACGTCGACAATCGCGGGTGCGCCGCCAACTTGCTCGACCCGGAAGTCGACATTGAGGGCGGGTCCGTTGGCAGGAACAATATGCGTGTTG
>CAUZWH010000205.1:0-5867 GCA_963583675.1 Alphaproteobacteria bacterium | reverse complement strand
TGCTTTGCCATTTGTTGTCTTCCCTGTATCTCGCGTGCCAGGTTCAGCACCGCACCGGCACTGCCCTAACGCTAATCGTCAATATATCCGACCGCCTCGATCTCGACCAGGAACGCCGGGCTGAACAGCGCCGAAATACAGATCAACGTCGAGGTTGGAAAATCGCCGCTAAATGTCTCGCGCCGCGCCTTCCATATATCCGGCTGGTGGCGCATATCGGTGGTGTACATCACAACCTTGACGACATCGTCGACCGTACCGCCGGCGGCTTCCATGAGCAGCTTGATCTTGCGAAAAATCTCCCGCGATTGCTTGTAGGCGTCGCCAACGCCGATCACTTTGTCCTTGTTGTCGGTGGCGATCTGGCCGGAGATGTAGACGTTATTGCCGGCGCGTTTGCACATTGAGTAAGAGTTGGGGCCGGGCTCTGCAAGCTTGGGACTTATGACCCGCCGTCCGCTCTTGTTTGCCGGCGCTGCTCTGCTCTTGGGTTTTGCCGGCTTACGCGTTGGCGCCTTGGCCATGATTGCCTCCCCTGTCATCATCGAATCGCGAACCTAACGGGGCGCTCACGGGCAAGTCAACGCACGCGCTCGCCTTGCCCAATCACTCGGACCTCAGCACAATGGGCAGCAACGGCCGCACGATACAGCAGCCGCGGATTTCGGGAGGAAATCATGAGCCAGGCAGCAAGTGACTACGTCTACAAACAGTTTCGGGCCGACGAGATGGAATCCCACTTCAATCCGCGTGCGGTGCTTCCTGATGTCGACGGATTGATTGCTGAACGATCGGCGAAAAGCGCTGAAACAAGAAAGAACCTGACCAATCACCGCAACCTCGCTTATGGCGACAGCGAACGCCAGGTCGTCGATATTTTTCCCGCTGACGAGCCCAATGCGCCCGTAGACGTCTATACCCATGGCGGTTATTGGCGTGCGGTATCGAAGGACGATGTCAGCGCGCTTGCCGAGCACTTCCACGCCAAAGGCGTCACCGCAGTGCTCCTCGAATACGACCTTTGCCCCAACGTCACGCTAACCGATATCGTTCGGCAAACCCGCCAGGGACTTGCTTGGACCTATCGCAACATCGCCGACTACGGCGGTGATCCCAACCGCCTCTATATCTCGGGTTCCTCGGCCGGCGGCCATCTTGTCGCGATGATGCTGGCCCATGATTGGGAAAAAGAAGAAGGCATACCGAACGACTTTATCAAGGGTTCCGTCGCAATCACCGGCGTCATGGACACCGATCCTGTTCTCCACGTCACACCCAATGACCAAATTCGCCTCACCAGCGAATTGGCGCGCGAGAACAACCCGATGTTGAACCCACCGAAAGTCCGCGCGCCGCTCGTCATCGTAGTCGGCGGCAACGAGCCCGATGGCTGGCGGCAGATGTCGAAGGACTATTACGAGCTGTGCAAGTCCAACGGGGTGCCTTGCGAATATCATGAGATCCCCGGCACCCATCACTTTTCGGTGACGGAATCGGTCGGCGAGGCCGGCAGCCTGATGCAGAAGCTGGTCTTTGGCCAAATGGGCGTCGCGCTGTAAGGCGTCGCGCTGTAAGCATCGCTGAACGCGCGCCATACGCCTTGACAGCGTAGGGGCGGCTCGGCAATGTTCGGCCGCTTTCGCGAGCGTACAGCAACAAGAATAAAGATAGACGGGGAAGGCAGTCACCACACTGCTTTGATAGGCGAAGCTTTGATAGGCGAACGAGTCGGATGAGGGCACCTGCTGTTGCTCGTCGCGGCACTGTTGAGTTTTTGGAAGTCAGGCGGGGCGATGGACCTCGAAGTCTTATTTAGCGGGCAGCTCTTGATCGCCGCATTGTCGACAGGGTCGATCTATGCCCTCGTCGCTGTCGGCCTCAATCTCATTTACGGCACGATGCGCATGCTGAATATTGCGCATGGCGATCTCGCGATGATCGGCGCTTACATCGCGTTCTGGATGTTCACCGAGGCCGGCATCAGCCCATTCCTGTCACTGCCTGTATCGATCCTCGCATCGGTCTTATTGGCGATCGTCACGTTTCAATTTCTCGTCAAACCCGTCATGCGCAGCGCGCGTATGCGCGATCAGGCGGAAGCCAACTCACTGTTAATTTTCTTCGGGCTTGCCGAAATCATTCGCAATGGATCGGCGGCGATCAACACCACCAACCCGCGCGGCTATCAGTATCTCGACCAGGTCCTGCATATCGGTAATGCCGCGATCACCGCCAATCGGCTATCTGCGTTGATCATCGCGTTGGTTCTGGTGATTGGTATTACCCTATTTTTTCGTTTCACGACGATCGGACTCGCACTCCGCGCCCTTATTCAAGACCGCACCGCCGCCCAGATCGTTGGCATCAATCTCGAGCGCATCTTTCTCATCAGTTTTTGCTTGGGATTTGCGCTTGCTGCGGTCGCTGGCGGCTTGGTTAGCATGTACGAGCAGATTCTGCCGTTCATGGGCTTCCCGTATACGATCGCCGCCTTTGTCATCATTATCCTCGGCGGCCTCGGTAACCTGACCGGAAGTTTGGCTGCCGGCATGCTGCTCGGCGTGTTGGAAACATTTGGTATTGCGCTAACCGGACCAAGTTTCCGCTCAATTCTGATTTATGGCGTTTTGATTCTGATCCTGTTGTTTCGGCCGCAGGGTCTGTTCGGCGGAAGAAGGGTAGCCGCGCGATGATTAGAGGATTGGACAAAATCACCGGGACACTTCTGGTGGCCCTTTTTGCGCTGATCGTCTTATGGCCGACATTCGCCAGCAACTACGAGATTGGGGTCGGCTTCGATACGATGCGGTGGGGGGCACTGGCGTTGAGCTGGGTCGTTCTATCAGGAATGACGGGATATTTTTCCTTCGGACACGTCGTATTTTTCGGCCTCGGTGCCTACATCGTTGCCGTTACGTGGCTGGTGCTGCCGTGGTGGGGTGGCGTTTTGCTCTCCGGTGTCGGCGCCGGCATCCTGGCGATCATGGTCGGATATCCCTGTCTGCGCGTGCGCGGCCCCTACTTCGTGATTCTTACATTCGGGGTTGCTGAGCTCGTCAAGTTCATCGTCATCAATATCGAAGCCGGGCTTTCCATGTCCGGCCGTATGTTGCTCGGTGGCCCCTCGACCATCACGCTTTACTACTCGATGGGCGTGCTTGCGGTCCTGGCGTTTATCCTAGCGTTTTGGGTGCGCCAATCCCGCTTCGGTGCCGGCCTGCGGGCAATCCGCGAAGACGAGGATGCCGCCGAGACGCTCGGGATTCCAGTCCATCGCTACAAGATGACCGCATTCGTATTGTCGGCGATCATTCCCGGCATGGTCGGCGGGTTGTTTGTTATCCGCGGCGCCTTTTTTGAACCCCCCAACGTTTTCGACCCACGCGTCTCGCTGACGATGATCGCGATGGCCGTCATGGGCGGTAGCGACGATCCTCGCGGAACCGTCGTTGGCGTGATATTCCTGGCACTGCTGTCGCAGTACCTATGGGCGAATTTTCCCCAGCTATATGCAATCATCGTCGGCTTATTGCTTGTGATTTTCGTCCTGGCAGCACCCGATGGCATGTGGGGCCGCTGGCAAGCCGCCAAGCGCCGCAGCCGGTCGATGCAGACGCAGGACAGCTAAACCGTGGCTTTGCTGGAAATCAATAATATCGAGAAGCGTTTCGGCGGCGTGGTGGCCGTTCGCAATGTCAACATGATCGTCAACCAAGGTGAGCGCATCGGCCTGATCGGCGCCAACGGTGCCGGCAAAACGACACTGTTTGCCATCATCGCCGGCAACCAGCGGCCAACCAGCGGCACCATTACGTTCGATGGCGAGCGCATCAGCGGAAGGCGGCCCGATGCCGTCAGCCGCCGTGGTGTCGCGCGCACCTTTCAGATTGTCCGGCCCTTTGGCGAACTTTCTGTGATGGAAAACCTCGCGATCGGCGCGATGTTCGGTGCCCGTCAGGAGCGTTCAATCGACGAGGCCGAAGCCCGTGCCAGCGAAATCCTGAAAGATGTTGGCCTCACCGATCGCGCAGCCGACTTCGCAAGCGACCTAACCCTCGCCGGGCGCAAGCGCCTAGAAGTGGCCCGCGCGCTCGCCACTGAGCCGAAATTGTTGATGCTCGACGAGGTGTTGGCGGGATTGACTCCTTCGGAGATCAACGAGGCGGTAGCGATGATTCGCGACCTGCAGGAGAAATACAAACTCACCGTCATTATGGTTGAGCACGTTTTACGCGCGGTTATGCAGCTTTGCGAACGCATTGTCGTTCTTCACCATGGCGAGAAAATCGCCGAAGGCTCACCCGAGCAGGTCAGTAGCGATCCGGCTGTGATCGAAGCCTATTTGGGGACCAGCAAATCTCTCGGGACTAGCAGGTCGTGAGCAAAACGCTCCTTGAGGTCAAGGGAATCTCGGCCGGCTACGGTCAGGTCAAAGTTCTCAAAGACCTGTCGCTAACCGTCGCCGAGGGCTCGATCACCGCCCTTCTTGGCGCCAACGGTGCCGGCAAAACGACGTTGATGCGGGTCATCTCTGGGATCATCACCGCAACCGCCGGCGATCTTGTTTTCGACGGGGATAGCATCGGCCAGGTCGCGTCGAGCGAGCGTGTCGATAGAGGGATTTCGCTAGTCCCCGAAGGGCGCCTGATATTCCCGGATTTTTCCGTCGAGGAGAACCTCAAGGTCGGCGCCTATATCAAGCGGGTGCGTGGCAGGCAAAGAGAACTTACGCTACAGATGCTGGAGTTCTTTCCCCGGCTGAATGAACGGCGGGATCAATCTGGGCAGACCCTTTCGGGCGGCGAACAACAGATGCTGGCAATCGCGCGCGGCCTCATGTCAGAGCCGCGATTGCTACTGCTCGACGAACCGAGCCTGGGATTAGCGCCGCAATTGGTGGCCCAGGTGTTTGAGAAAATCCAAGAAGTCCGACGCCAAGGGGTAACAGTATTCATCGTCGAGCAGGACGTTCGTGCGACGCTTGAATTCGCCGACTACGCTTATGTCATCGAAAACGGCGAGCTACAGATGCAGGGCAAAGCGTCGGATATATCGGAAGATCCCAAGGTCAAGGAATCGTATCTCGGCCTGTGAGCACCGTTTGTCGGGACGCGGAAAAATGCGCAAACCCTTCTAGGGAAACACCCTTTTTCTTTGTCGCCCCGCGTCTGACGCGGGGTCCAGGCACACGGAACTCTGCCGGCATCCCGCACTCAACCATCAACAATGGTGTTCCGATCTTCGCCGGTATGACGGGATCTGTGGGTGTGCCGCCCTTTAACTTAAGCGCGTTCTGCGGTTAGTCGCTCGCCACCTCTTCAATCTCCAGCCACATCCTGTCCATCGTCGAGGCGATCGCGGCATCTGAAATCGTAAATACCTCCTGACGTTCGCGAACGCCACGCAGTTGGTGCTCGCCAAGATTGACCAGCGGCTCCGGCAAATGCTTAGCGAACTCCTTGGAGATCACCACCGATACCCCGAGTTCACCGGCCAACCGCTCCAGGCGATTGACGAGATTCACGGCCGGGCCGATCACGGTAAAATCGAGGCCACTCGGTGCGCCGATGTTGCCATACATTACATCGCCAAGATGAAGCGCCAGGCCAAAGCCGGGCACGTCGAGGTCGGCCGCCAGCGTTCTTGGTTAAATGCTTCCATCGTCGCCATCGCCTGACGAGCCGCGGTTGTGGCCGTGCGACAGACTTCGTCGGCGCCGGTGGGTCCGCGGACCTTGAAGCTCGCAGGAACCGAATCGCCAATGAATTTGAGGATCTCGCCGCCGTTGTCGGCGACGGCCGTGCCGATGCATTCGAAGTAGGCGTTGAGGAGTGCGATGAGCTCGTCGCGCGGCAACGCATCTGACA
>CAUZWH010000204.1:0-5904 GCA_963583675.1 Alphaproteobacteria bacterium | reverse complement strand
TCAACGAATTGATCGGCATGCTTAACATCCGCACTGCGGCGCGGGGTGGCGAGAGCCAATACGCCAGCGCAATCGCCGTGCACAACGAAATCTTCGCCACCCGTCCTGAGTTGCTCAGGCCGCTTTGCGAGGGCTTCCACTACCACGGCCGCGGCGAGGAGGCGCCGGGTCAGGAACCCGTCACGCCACACAAGGTGCCGATTTTCTCGACCGTCGACGACGTCCTAAGCTGTCGTTTTGTGGATGCGTACATGCCGGCTGCGGCCAAGGAGTCGGGCATTGATATGCCGGCTGAACTCTTGGAGGCGATCGCTTGTTTCCAGGAGATTGCGGCGCGCGACGACTTCCGGCTCGACATGCTCGTCCAACCTGGTGAGATGACGTTCGGCAACAATTTCATTGTTATGCATGCGCGCAGCGCTTTCGAGAACGATCCCACCGACGCCAATAAGAAGCGCCTATTCCTTCGGTTATGGCTCGACGTCAAGGAAGCCGCCGCCAGACCGCATGTTCCCGAGGTCGCCGTTTACGACGCCGACTCGATAACAAAGCAGGAAGGCCGCACGCCGGTCTATGCGGGCGATGCGTGGTCGGACTATGAGAGTAAGCGCGAGCACGTCAGCTAACGACCGGCAATTGAATCAACCATGAGCAGTTGGGATCTCGGCGGCGTCCAGATCGATAGAGTGCTCGAGAATGAGGCGCCTCTGCTCGCGCCCGATATCCTGTTCCCGGATTTCGACGCCGAGGTTCTTAACGCCCATCGCGATTGGCTTGAGCCTAATCTGCTGCAGCCGGGAACGGACCTCCTCATCCTCGCCTTCAACAGCTACGTCGTCCGCACCAAGCACCATGTTATCCTCATCGATACCTGCACCGGAAACGACAAGGAACGGCCGCAAAAACCGCGCTATCACATGAAGAACTGGCCATTCCTTGAGCGGTTGGCGGCGGCCGGACTGTCGCCCGCCGACATCGATTTCGTGATGTGTACGCACCTCCATGTCGATCATGTCGGCTGGAATACACAACTCGTCAACGGCCGTTGGGTGCCCACGTTCCCTAACGCCCGCTACCTGTTCACCAAAAATGAATTCGAACACTGGCAGAACGACGAAAAGCGTGCGCTGTACACGACCGATCCCTACTTCGAGGACAGTCTGTTGCCGGTGATCGAGGCGGGACAAGCCGATTTCGTCGATATGGACTACGCCTTCGACGACACCGCATGGTTGGATCCAACGCCTGGCCACACCCCGGGCCATGTTTGCGTGCACGTAAAGGGTGGGCGCGGCGAAGCGGTGATGAGCGGCGACCTCATGCATCACGCGTTTCAATGCACGATGCCGGCCTGGAACAGCTGCTTTTGCGTTGATCCCACGGCATCGCGCGCGATGCGGCGCGCCTTTCTCGAGCGCCACGCCGACACCGACACTTTAATCATGCCGGCTCATTTCCCGACACCGTCGGTTGGCCGAATCCGTCGCCACGGAGATGCCTTCCGATTTGCATTTGTCGAGGAAGTGGTCACCGCGTAGCACGATGGACGATCTCGCTTTCGAAGGAATCGGTGGCCCGGTGGCCGCCATCGACACGCCGGCGCTGCTGGTGGACCACGATGCGCTCGGGCGCAACATCGAGCGAATGGCCGAGTTTGGCCGCACGGCCGGGGTTGGCATCCGTCCCCACGCCAAAACCCACAAAACCTCGGTCATCGCGCATATGCAGGTGGCTGCCGGTGCGGTTGGACAATGTGCGCAAAAGGTCGGCGAGGCCGAGATCCTGGTGGCTGGTGGCGTCAAGGACGTGCTCGTTGCCAACGAAGTTGTCGGCCCGGCCAAACTTCACCGATTGGCGACCCTGGCCCGCCAATCGCGGATTACGGTCGCGGTTGATCATCCAGATGCTGTTTCAGCGTTGGCCGAAGCAGCCCGCCATCATGATGTGAGCCTCGGCGTGGTCGTCGATGTCGACGTCGGGTTGGGGCGCTGTGGCGTACTGCCGGGTGATGCCGTTGAACTGGGCCAACATGTCAGTCAGCTTCAAGGGGTCGAGCTGCGCGGACTGCAGGGCTATCACGGTGCGATCCAGCATGTGCACGGTTACGGTCAGCGCGCCGAAGCTGCCCGCGCTGCCAGCGCCCAGTTGCAAGCTGCGGTCGATGCCTTCCAGCAGGCTGGCCTCGCGACAGAAGTGATCACCGGCGCCGGCAGCGGCACCTATGAGGTTCAGGGATCATCGGGTTTGTTTACCGAGATCCAGCCAGGTTCCTACATTTTCATGGATCGGCAATATTGCGAGGTCGGCGGCAGAACCGGTGAGGTCTACGAGGACTTTGAACCCGCGCTGTTCGTGCTGGCGACCGTGATGAGCACGCCCGCCGCTGATCGCGTGGTGCTCGATGCCGGCTACAAAGCCTTGTCCAACGATGCTGGACCCGCCCTTTTGCTCGACAAACCGGGCTGGACCTATACCTACGGCGGCGATGAACACGGGATCATCAAGCGCGCCGGATCCGCCGCGGCATCGATGGCGCTCGGCGAAAAGGTTCGTGTGCAACCCAGCCACTGCGACACGACGATCAACCTCTACGATCGCTATCACGTTTACAGTGGCGACGAGCTGATCGCGATTTGGCCGATCGCCGCGCGGGGAAGGAGCCAGTAGTGCGTTACATCCTCGCCCTGTCGGCAATACTGGTCGTGTCGGGTTGCAACTCAATCCGGCCTGCGGAATATCTGGCCCTGCAAATTGCTGTGCCCCTGACCGTCGCAATTATCGACCAAGCTGTTGTTCCCCTGGCCGGGAAAATTCGTAAAATATGGTTTAGCGCACCAGATGTAGACGATGATGCCGCCGTTGCCGACAAGGCGGTCTACTGTAACCATCCGGGGGATGCGCCCATGTATATGGTCCAGCTGGGTGCCTGTTTACCCGGCGACAACGAGGTCACGAAAACAGCGTATGAGATCCGGGACGGTAGCATTTGACCCGCGTCTATGTCGTCATCGGCGCGGTTGTCCTGGTGCTTGCTGCCATTTGGATCTGGAGCCCGGCAAATCTGGATCAGGTCAATCCGGTCGACACGCCCGAAATAATCGCGGAACGCACCGCGACCGCGACGGTCGTCGCCGAAGGACGCCTTTATTGCTTCGATCCCAAGGCCACGCCGAAATTCACTGTGCAACTGGGGGCATGCCTGCCCGGAGCACGCGAGATCAGCTATCTCGAATACCAGGCAGGGACGAAAGAAAAATGAACAGCCGTTTTCGTTGCGATAGGAAATGAAGGGGCTTGAGACAATAGCGCTCGCCGTTTTCGTATTTTCGCGTATGCTCGGCTAATTCAGATCGCCACAGGAGCCGATAGGAGGGCTGATGGGAAGACGAGCACCTAATTACCGTTTCGAGCGCCAAGAGCGCGACCGCCGCAAAGCCGAGAAGAAGGCCGAACGATTGGCCAAGAAACAAAAGGCCAATAATGATGGCAGCGAGGATGCGGCCGTCGATGCTGCGGCAGAATCAACCCCAACCGACCCCCCCCGCTAGAATGATTTGAGCAACGCCGACTTTCCAAAGTCGTTTCGCTTTTAGATAGGTAGGAACGCCGGCGAGCGAACCTTCGCGTATGGCCCGCGCCAGCGTCTGGTCCGTGACGTGGTGAGGGTGTTAAGGCTTCGCTCGCCTCGCGATGGGGCCAGCCTCAGTAATTGGGGCCGTTGAGGGCTTCCCAGACCATCGCATCGAAATGATGGGTGGCGTGTTCGCTGCGCCACGAGTGTTCTTTATCCACCATCAAACGGCCCTGTTTATAGCCGCGAGACCGCACGCCGACTTGCTGTCGTTCCATCGCTGCGGTGTCTTGCGGAAACACGAAATCACGCAACGTATCCATCTGATGGATGCTTTCCGGGCTGGGTTCGCCGGGAAAGAAGTTTATGACTTCGACCCGCACCGACTCGGCGCTGGTCGGAATCGAGGGCACGATGCTGAGGTTGGCAGGCCCCGGTTGGCCGAGAATTAGATAGTTTGGCCAAAGGTACCAAACGTGATTGTCCTTGAAGGTGTCATCATCCTTTGAGCGCAACACGCGGTTGTCGTATTCGTCCATCGCGGTGTCGTCGATATAGGAAATGTGTGATTGCCACCAATCATACTCCCATGAATCGCGCTTGGTTATATCGACAGCCGCCATCGCCTCGGGATGGATATGCGGGCAGTGGTAACACTCGAGTTGATCGAGCACGAATTTCCAGTTGCACTTAAGCTCAAAGACATCGGTCCGCGCATGGGTAAAGGTCTTGACGTCCGGCATGTAGCTCAAGATCTCATCCTCGAGCGGGCCGACCATTTCGTGCATGGTTTGGGCCTCGGGGTTGAGGTTCACAAACGCCATATTGAGAAACTCTTCGACACGGATTTCGCTTAGGCTGAAGTCTTCGAGCTGGAAGCCGGCGACATTCTCGGCGTTGCCGGCTGCCTTTAAAGCGCCGGTCGTGTCGTACGACCATGCGTGGAAGGGGCAGGTGAAGATCGTCTTGTTGCCGGTGCCTTCGGCCAGGATATGACCGCGGTGCATGCACACATTGTAGAAGGCGCGCAAGGCACCGTCTTTGGCGCGTACGACCAGTATCTGCTGATCGAAAAGCTGGCTCGTGATGTAGTCGCCTGGGTTTTGAAGGTGTTCAAGAGCGCCCGCGTACTGCCACGATCTATAGAAAATGTTCTCTTTCTCGCGTTCGTAAATCGCGGGGTCACAATAATAGTGAGAGGGAAGCGTTGCCGAATACTCCGCGATCGGGTGGAACGTGCCGGTCGGCTTATCCGTCGGGACGATTTGCGATGCCATGGTCACCTCCTGCCGCTTACTTGCTTCCAAACAACGCTGGGAGCTTAGTTCTGATTGAGTGGCAGCAGTCCTAGCTTGGACAGCTTGTCGGCCACTTTAGGATCGATCAATTTAGCAGCCTTGATATCAGCCGCGGACTTCTCTGCTGCACCCAGCCGTTGGTGGGCATAGCCACGGCCATACAGTGCGACCGCATTGTTTGGATTTGCCTTGAGGACCACGTCGTAATCGGAGATTGGACGCCGATACTCGCCGCCTCGGAGCAACGCGAAGGCACGGCTATCAAGAATAATCGGATTACCCGGCCGCAGCCGCAAAGACTCGTCGCAGTCGCGAAGCGCCTCACTCGTTCGCCCCAATAACGTTTGACGTAGCAGCGATTGTTGAGCATCACCGGGTTGTTTGGCGCCAATCCCAGTATGACGTCGTAGCGCTTGATCGCTGATTCATACTTTCCGTCAGTTTGGTCGATGGCCGCCAGCGCATACTGAGCGCCGATGTGGTTGGGAATGCGGGCGACGACGGTTTCGAAGTCCGCTCGAGCGAGGGCGCGATTGTTAAGGCGAACCCTAAGATTGCCGCGGTGAAAGTTGGCTTCAACAAGATCAGGACTTTGACGTAGCGCCTCGCGGAAGTCCTCCAACGCAGGCGCGTTGCGACCGACCTGGGCATACGCCGTGCCGCGATACATATGAACTGGAGCCAGATTGGCGTGACCGATCTCGATTGCCTTTGTGAAGTCGTAGATAGCCTTCTGATGCGCGCCAGTTGCCATCAAACTTCGGCCGCGTCGGATATAGGGTTGGGCAAACTCGGTCGGATTGCGACGAATGGACTCGTCAAAATACTTCAGCGCTTGTCGATGGTTGCCAAGTCCGGCATAGGCATTGCCTCGGTTACTGTAGAATGGGGCGACTTCTGGTTTCAGTACGATTGCGTGTGTTAGATCCGCTATTGCTGCTTTGAAGCGACGCAGCCCGAGATAAGCTTGTGATCGACTGAGGATGAGGCCGAGTTCGTCGGGTGCGATTTCGATCGCTTGGCCGAAACTGTCGA
>CAUZWH010000203.1:0-5911 GCA_963583675.1 Alphaproteobacteria bacterium | reverse complement strand
TGGCCGACACTTACCGGCAACAGTATCCAGGACGATGCGCCCGACCTGCTCCGCGGTCTCATAAATATCAGTGTGCGGGTAGGTCTTATAGCCGACCAGCGCTGTACAGTTGGTCACCATTTTCTCAGTCAGATTGCAGTGGAGATCGCAGGTCACGGCGATCGGCAGTCCTGGCGCAATAGTGCGGATTCTTTCGAGCAGTTCCCCCTCGCCATCAAACAGATGCTCGGCAACCATGGCGCCGTGAAGGTCCAACAAGGCAACATCGGCACCATCTTCGATCGCGCCGCAAATCAAGTCGCTCATATGTTCGTAGGCGGCTTTAACAACGCGCCCCGACGGCATGGCCTCGGCTGCCAAGGGGGTGACAATGTCAGCGCCGATTTCGCGCGCAAGATCGATGTAGGCCGCAACCGCCATGCGGGTATTCCCATAAGCGGCAATGACACCGTCACCCAGATAGGCGCCCCACTCCTCAAACCGTCGCCAATCGGTGACGATCGGCGAGAACGTGTTGGTCTCGTGCTTCAACATGGCAATAACGATTCGCATGGTCGTTACTCCGGCACGCAAACACACAAAGAGAGGGCGGCCTTACGACCGCCCTCTTAATGCTAGTTCGTATTTGGATTAGCGCGTTAGCCGTTCCAGGACAACGCAGCGATCTCATTAATGAACGCCGGCCAACTGGCCCACATTCCACTAAGGCCCTTGCGAGCGATGCCGAGTTTGGCCAGCTCGAACAGGTACCCATTAACCGCATCTTCGGTCAGCCTACGTTGGGCCACTTGTAGCGCCTTGAACTGATCGGCCTCGCTGATCGCGGTCTCGACGTTTTTCCACAATTGGTCGAACCCAGGATTCTTGTACTGATAGTAGTAATTATCGCGGGTGTAGATGTTCATATCCATCGGCTCAACGTGCGAGATGATGGACAAAGAGTATTGCTTCTTTTTGTAGACGAGATCGAGCCATTGCGCCCACTCGACGTTTTCGATTGTTGCAGTAACCCCGACATCGGCCAACATTGCCGCGACAACCTCACCGCCACGACGCGCGTAACTCGGCGGCGGCAGCTTGAGCGAGAGCTCAAGTTTCTCGTGACCCGCTTCTTTGAGTAAGGCTCTCGCTTTCGCTGGATCAAACGGGTAAACGCCGGTCAGGTCGACATAGGCCGGATGATGGGGTGGAAAATGGCTGCCAATGGGCGTGCCGCTACCGTTCATCGCACCATCGATCAACGCCTGACGATCTATCGCATGCATCAGAGCGCGCCGCACGCGCACATCCGACAGGGCCGGGTGTTTGTTGTTCATGGCGAGAATGGTTTCACCCTCGGTCGTGCCCTGAAGGGTGGTGAAGTTCGCGTCGCCCTTAAACTGCGCGAACATCTCTGGTGCGCTCAAATTAGGCATGTAGTCCAAGTCACCGGCATAAAGCGCGGCAACTTGTGCGGTCGCATCATTGATGAAACGGAACTTGGCCGTTTTGATCTTCACGCTGGCCGCGTTTCGGTGTCCCGCGTATTTTTCAAGCTCAACCGAATCACCCTTGGTCCACTTGACGAACTTGTAGGGTCCGGTGCCAACCGGATTGGTCGCGTTCGAATCGGCGGTTTCAGGGGCGACGATCGATCCGGTCGCTTGCGCGAGCTTGAACAGGAAAAGACTGTTCGGGCCCTTGAGTTTGACGACGACGGTGTGCGCGTCTGGCGTTTCGGTAGAGACGATATTTCGGTAGGTCCCCTTGTTCTTGTTTTTGCTCTTTTCGCCGGCGTTGCGCTCAAAATTGAACTTTACGTCGGCCGAATCAAAAGTGCTGCCGTCGTGGAAAGTCACACCCTGCTGCAACTTTAGTATGTAGGTCAGCCCATCCTCAGAGATGGTCCAACTCTTGGCCAGCATGGCCCCGACTTTGCCGGTGCCATCAATCCGCGTCAGGCTTTCATAAATGTTGTACGTGGTAACCTGCGAGATCGCGGCGGCGGCGGCGGCGGTCGGATCAAGCCCAGGCGCCGGCTCGAGCCGCATACCAATTACGATAGAGTCTTTCATCTGCGCTTGGGCCGCGAGCGGCAACATTAACGCCACGGCGAGCACAAACGTACCCAAGTATTTTTTCATGGTCTGTCCCTCCTTTTGTTAGACCGCTGTTTATCGGCCATAATTTTTCGCATCGTCTCTGGCCGCACTATAGCATCGTCGAACCGGGTAAATATCAGGGAACCCCCGGTATGAAAGCCCGTAGAATTTCGACAAGATCTAAGGCTAGGGTGATCAAAATGAGGGGCGGCTAATATGTCAGTAGCGCAGATTTTGACCGATGGAGATTGGCGTCCCGCCAATTCAGGCGACACCATCCCCATGGTCGATCCGAGCGATGGCGTGGCCTTTTCAAAGATCGCACGCGGCGGCGCCGAAGACATCAATCGCGCGGTCGCATCGGCAAGAAAGGCGTTTGAAAGTCATTGGTCCAGCACCCCCGGCTTCGAGCGTGGGCGGCTCATTCGACGCCTGGGCGAACTCGTCGACGCTCATCACGACGAACTCGCCAAACTGGAGTCGCGCGACACCGGCAAACCGCTCAAACAATCAAACGTCGATGCGACGGTTGCCGCTCGATATTTCGAATTTTACAGTGGCGCCGCCGATAAGCTGCACGGCGACACCATCCCCTTTATGAGCGACTATCAGGTTCTTACCTTGCGAGAACCGTTGGGGGTAACAGGCCACATCATTCCGTGGAACTATCCACTCCAGATGGGCGCCCGCACGATCGGTGCGACGCTGGCGGCGGGTAATACGTTGGTGCTCAAACCGGCGGAAGAAGGGTGTCTTAGTGTCCTGCGCCTGACCGAACTCGCGCTGGAAGCCGGGATCCCTGCGGACGCGATCAATGTTGTTACAGGCTATGGCGAAGAAGCCGGCGCGGCCTTAGCAGCCCACGCGGATGTGGATCACGTCTCATTCACCGGCTCGCCCGAGGTTGGCACGCTGGTGCAACAAGCAGCAGCAACACACAACGTCGGTTGTACGATGGAACTTGGCGGCAAATCGCCGCAGATCGTATTCGCCGATGCCGATTTCGAAGCAGCTGTGCCGGTTATTATTAACGCGATCATCCAGAATGCCGGGCAAACCTGTTCGGCCGGCAGCCGGCTGTTGATCGAAGAGCAGGCTTACGACGAATTTGTCGATCTTTTAGCCGATCGATTTCGTCAACTCCGTGCCGGCCCGGCGATCAAAGACCTCGATTGCGGACCCCTGATCAGCGAAGCGCAGCGGGCGCGGGTAAACGGCTTTCTTGACCGAGCCCGGGGTGACGGTGTTCCGATTATCGCCGAAGCCTCGCTCGATGCCGACGCGACCGACGCGGGATATTTTGTTCCCCCGGTATTGTTTGGACCTGTGCCCGACAGCAACCGGCTGGCTCGCGAGGAAGTGTTTGGACCGGTGCTCTCGATAATCCGTTTTGAAGACGAGGAAGACGCGATCCGCATCGCCAATGGCACCGCGTTTGGCTTAACCGCAGGGCTGTGGACCGAAAACGGCGGCCGCCAACTTCGCGTCGCCAAGTCGCTCCGCTGCGGTCAGGTATTCGTCAATTCCTACGGCGCCGGCGGCGGCGTTGAGCTTCCCTTCGGGGGCGTGAAACGAAGCGGTCATGGCCGCGAGAAAGGATTGGAAGCATTGCACGACCTGACCACCGTCAAAACCATTATCCTGCGGCACGGCTAATGACCGACCGACTAGCCAATAAGGTTGCGCTCATTACCGGCGCGGCTTCCGGATTCGGCGAGGGAATCGCCCGCCGCTTTGCCGAAGAAGGCGCCAAGATCGTCGTTACCGACATCAACGATCAGGCGGGCCGCAAGGTCGTCAGTGAGATCGAGGCAGATGGCGGCACCGCGAGCTATTGCCACGCCGACGTCGCCACAGCGAGCGACGTGAAGAACATGTTCGCGCACGCTGATTCGACGTTTGGCGGGCTGGATATTTTGGTCAACAACGCGGGCTGGGCGTATTCGAACCGGCCCAGCACCGACCTATCCGAGGCCGACTTTGATCGTTTGATGGCAACCAACGTAAAAAGCGTGTACCTCGCCACATGCGAGGTAGTTCCCATCTTCCGCAGCCGTGGCGGCGGCGTCATGATCAATATGGCCTCGACCGCAGCGGTGCGTCCGCGACCAAATCTCACTTGGTACAATGCAACGAAGGGCGCGTTAGTGACGATCACCAAGTCTTTGGCTCTGGAGTTGGCATCGGACCAGATTCGCGTCTGCGCGATCAATCCGGTAATCGGTGAGACCGGACTTACCTCGACGTTTATGGGCATGCCTGATACGCCCGAAAACAGAGCGCCATTCCTGGCGTCGATTCCGCTTGGGCGGTTTAGCACGCCGTTGGATATAGCCAACGCCGCGCTGTTTCTCGCTTCCGAGGAGGCCGCATTCCTGACTGGCGTTTGCCTCGATGTGGATGGTGGCCGCAGCGTTTAGTCAGCCCTAGCAACCACCCAGACGGTACCGGCAATTCTGCCAACCGCGCGGGCCGGCAACCGGCGACACTGATTGGGCTTTGGAGTGCTAAACTCCATGCCAACCGGACACTGCACTCGGTCTTTAATGCTCCAACGTGCGAAAACCTATGACGAGGTCTACGCGGCATTCAAATGGCCGACACCGCGCCATTACAACATCGTGTTAGATACCTGTGATAAGCACGCAGAAACCTCGCCCGACGCGCGAGCATTGATCTATGAAACCGAAGATGGCGAGGTCACCGCTTACAGCTTCAAGGCTATCCAACGGCTCGCCTGTCAGGCCGCGAACGCGTTTGCGGGCCACGGAATCAACCGCGGCGACCGGCTCGGCATCCTGTTGGGGCAGGCGCCGGAAACTTTGGTTGCGCATCTCGGTTGCTGGCGCTCAGGGATCATAAGCCTGCCGCTGTTTACGCTCTTTGGCGAGGACGCACTCGCCTATCGCCTGGAAAACTCCGGGGCCAGAGCGCTGGTGACCAATCGCGAAAATTACCCAAGAATCGCGGCAATACGCGATCAACTAACAACGCTTGAGCATGTGTTTCTGATCGACGGTTCGGAAAACGGTACTCACGATTTTCATGCGGTTCTCGCCGCCGCGTCAACGGCGCACACACCGACCGAGACGTTGGCCGAGGATCCTGCTTTCCTGGCCTATACGTCGGGAACGACGGGCCCGCCCAAGGGCGCACTCCACGCACATCGCACGATGCTGGGACACATTCCAGGCTTTGCCCTACCGCACGAATTCTTCGGGCAAGATGGCAACTTGTGCTGGTCGCCGGCCGACTGGGCCTGGCTCGGCGGCTTGATGGACGTGTTGATGCCCTGTCTGTGGTTTGGCAAACCGGTAGTTGCGTTTCGCGGCCGCGGCCGCTTTGATCCCGAACGGGCTTACGAAATTATCGCCAAGCATCGGGTCAGAAACCTGTTCATGGTGCCGACCATGCTAAAGCTATTGCGCCAAACCCCGGCGCCGCGCGGGCTAAACTTGCGCACGATCATTAACGGCGGAAAATCGGTAGGCGCGGAGCTTATCGAGTGGCGTCGCGAGCAATTTAGCCTCAACATCAACGAAATCTACGGTCAGACGGAATGCAATCTGGTGCTCGGTCATATCCCTGCGCTGATGCCGGCGAAACCGGGTTCACTGGGCCGGCCCTCTCCGGGTCATACGGTCGCGCTTATCGATGATGATGGGCGCGAGGTGGCCCCGGGCGAGGAAGGTGAAATCGTGTGCTGACGCCCCAATCCAGTGATCATGCTGGAATATTGGCGTAATCCAGGGGCCACCGAGGACAAATATAACGGCGAGTGGTTACGCACGGGTGACCTGGGTATATGTGATGAAGATGGATATTTCTGG
>CAUZWH010000202.1:0-5982 GCA_963583675.1 Alphaproteobacteria bacterium | reverse complement strand
TGACTTCAACGCATAGCAGACGGTCGCATGCGTGGGATTGAGCGGCACGTTGATATTGCCGGTGACTTGGCGGGCGGTGCCGGTGAAGTCGAACACGATCCGCTCTCCGGAGACATCAATCCTTAGTTCCACCGGAATATCGGTCGCGCCCATACCGTCGTCGTCCATCACGTCGGAAAATTCATACGAACCGTCGGGAATCGCTGCCACCGCATCGCGCAATCGCCGCTCGGTGCGTGAGATCAGCTCGTCAAACGCACTGTGCAGCGTATCGACAGTGTAGCGCTCGACGAGTTCGCCGAGGCGTCGAGAACCGAGCCGGCACGCAGCGATCTGCGCGTTGTAATCACCGCGTCGTTCCTCCGGGAGGCGCGCATTCAGCAGCAGTAAATCAAAAATGTCGCGGCACAACTCACCGGCCTCGAATAGGCGCACGACCGGGATTCGCAACCCTTCCTGGTAAATCTCCGACATGCCGCCGGCGATTGAACCTGGCGCTATGCCACCCATGTCGGCGTGATGAGCGACATTGCAAACAAACGCCAGCAGACGCCCGTCAACGAAAACGGGCATCGCCATATTGATATCGGGAAGATGTGAGCCACCGGCCACGTGTGGATCATTGGCGAGGAACAGATCGCCCTCGCGCATGGTATCGGGCGGGTAACGTTCGAAAAGATGCTCCATCAACCCCTTCATCGAGGACAGGTGAATGGGCAGCGCATTCTCGGCCTGGACAACCTGACGCCCGCGCGGATCGACGATGACCGTGGAATGGTCGTGGCGTTCCTTAATGTTGGTCGAATAGGCGCTACGCATAAGCGCGATGTAGGTTTCGTCGGCAATCGAACGTAGCGCGTTGAACAGGATCTCCAACGTCACCGGATCGAGTTTGGCGGGCCCTGCGGTCATGCGGCGAGTTCCAGCACGAGGCTACCAGTCGCGTGCACGACAGCGCGATCGCCCGGAAAAACAATCGTCGTAGCATCGAGTTGATCGATCGCCGCCGGTCCGTCGATAACCTGATCAGGCATGAGGGCACGACGTTGGAAGATTGCTGCGTCGCGCGATTGCGCGGCTTCAAAGAAGATCGCTCGGCTCGACTCAGATCGGGCGGGTTGAGCTTGCGCCAGCCCGACTAGAGCGGGCTCAGGTTCGGTGACACTGGCGGTTAGCCGGATGTTGATGATCTCCACGGCATCATCCGGGTTGTGAAATCCGTAATTCGCGTCGTGGGCGACGAAAAACATCCGCTTAAGATGATCGATATCGGGCACGCTGGTGGTCGATTCAAAATCAGCAACGCGAAGTTCAAAATTCTGGCCCACGTAACGCATATCGTAGGCGATCGTTGTCAGTTGCTGCTGACCGTCCTTCAATTTTCGCGTCGCCGCTTCGTGGTGAAACCAAACCTCGGTATCACGTTTGAGCGCGCTGATTAGATCGCTCAAGATTTCCATTCCGTCGTCATCGACCAGCAGCCGGGTAGAGCGAACGAACTCCTCTTTCCGATCGGCGAATACCAGGCCTTGTGCGCATAGGATGCCCGGGTCGCGCGGCACAATGATTTCACGGATCCCGAATGAGCGGGCCACGTCGGTGGCGTGCAGAGGGCCGGCGCCGCCGAACGGCATCAACACAAAATCACGCGGATCGTGGCCCCGCTCGACCGAAACCGCGCGGATGGCGCGTACCATGTTGGCCACAACAATGCTGACGATACCGTGCGCGGCGTGTTCGATGCTCATATTAAGTTCGCGCGCGGTAGGCGCGATCGCCCGCTTTGCGGCATCGAGGTCAAGGTCCATTGCGCCGCCGAGTAACCCGTTCGGCGATAATCGGCCAAGGACAGCGTTGGCATCCGAAACCGTGGGCTTAACGCCACCTTTTCCGTAGCAGGCCGGGCCCGGATCAGCGCCAGCACTCTCGGGACCCACCTTCATCAACCCGTCGCGATCAAACCAGGCGATCGATCCGCCGCCGGCACCAACGGTGTTGATGTCGACCATCGGCAACCGCACCGGAAAGCCGGAAACATCGCGGCTAAAACTCATGCCCGCTTTGTCCTCACGGATTAAGCACACGTCGGCACTTGTTCCGCCCATATCGAGCGTGATGACATCGGCTCGACCGACCTCGCGCGCGGCACGCAGGGCACCGACAACGCCGGCTGCAGGTCCTGACAAAACGGTGCGAACCGGATAGCGGGCGGTCGTCGCCGCCGACATCAAGCCGCCGCTTGACTGATTGATGCCGACACCGGCATTCGGTGAGGTTTTTGCCAAGCGTGTGCTCAGAGCTTCAATATAGGGAGCGACTACGGGTTGAAGATAGGCGTTCAATACGGTCGTCGAGAAACGTTCAAATTCGCGAAACTCGGGGTGCACATCGGACGACAGTGAAACAAAAATGTGTGGCAACGCCTGCTGCAGTGCCTCGCCCAGGGCCTGCTCGTGAGCGCCGTTTCGGAAGGCGAAAAGCAGGCATACGGCGCACGCCGTGGTGCCCGACGCTCGCACCGCATCAATCATCGGTTCGATCGCTTCAGGCGTTAGCGGTATCAGCGCATCTCCCCCGGCATCGAGACGCTCGCGGACCTCGAAGCGATGCTTGCGCGGCACCAGTGGCGGCGGATGATCAGCCTGTAAATCGTAGAGCTTGGGCCGGGTTTGACGCCCGATCTCTAGCAAGTCACGAAAACCGTCGGTGGTAATCAATGCGACATCGGCGCCGCGCCGCTCAATCAACGCGTTGGTACCGACCGTGGTTCCGTGCGAAAAAAATTCGATCTCTTCAAGGGCCAGGCCGGACGCCTCGGCCAAGGCCTTGATACCGCTCATGATCGCGTTTGCCGGATCGTGCGGTTGGGACGGTAGTTTATGGACAAACGCCTGACCACTGGCCCGATCAATCGCGAAGATATCGGTGAACGTGCCGCCGACATCGACGCCGACGATCCAAGTCATTGTCTAGCCTCTACGCTTGGATGAATTTCGCCTGCGGACGCCGTCAAACCGTATAGGTCCGGACCACCGACGCTAGCTTTTCGCCAAACTCCGAGTCGCGATCCAAGGCCGGTAGATTGGCGCCGTCAAATACGAGCTGCGAAACCTTGTCGCCGACCTCACGCATCATAGCGCGGTCGTCGCCTTTCGCCGGGGGAAGGGTCACCACGGTATCTTGGGTATAGGTCGGCACCACGCCATCGACTCTCGGACTTCTATCGACGCTGATGAAGTCCTCCCCATCACGCACGGCATGAATGTTCTCGCGAATGATTCTTCGCAACATGGCGACGCCGCGATCGCCGTGGTTGAGATTCCATGCCGCGTTCATCGCCACGTCACCCTGCCCGGCGATCGCCTCATAGTCGCCGGGTACGCGCTGCCGCTCCGCGTAGGGCCGCTCATCCTCGGTTTGACCGATAAAGTCGATCTTGCCCGCGCCGACCAGGTTTGGATCGGCGTCGCTGTCGCGATCCAGTCGATCGCTAAAGTACCGCCAGCCAATCATCTGTGTGTGCGTATCATCGATCGGTCGCATCCACCGGGTTAGCGCACAGCGCAGAAAGGTCTCTTCATATTCCGCCGAAAGCCACAGATGACCGGTCTGGTTGAGATTTGGCAGCATGACATCGGTCGTGCGCACCCAGACGTGGTTGTTCCAACGACGCACATTGATGTTGATCATCCCCAGCGGGGTGTTGACGTAAGTAAGTTCCGGGAGCTCGCCCCACGAAACCGCGAACTGGGCGCCGCTGACACGGGTGTGGAGAAAGCACGAATGCGTCGGGTCTTGGGTGTTGTCGAGCACCTGGATCCAGTTGCAGGGAAAATAGAGAGAGAACGGGACCGATTTGGTATTGGGTTGGACGTAGGAATCGAGAATTGGAAATTCGGGCACCTCCGCCGGCGGCCCCATATAGGCGAAGATGATGCCGTTGTACTCGTGCACCGGATAAGCCGGGTGGTAGAGCCGCTCTTTGATTTTGCTACCAGGATCGTTGGGGGTCTCCAAGATCTTGCCATCGGGCGCGAAGTGCCAGCCGTGGTAGCAGCACTGCAGCCCTTGATCTGTTGGCAGCCCATATTCGAGCGACGCACCGCGGTGACTGCAGTGTTTTCCCACCAAGCCGAGTTCGCCGGCGCGCGTTCTGAACAGGACGAGCTCTTCGTCGAGCATACGCACGACCATTGGTACATCGCCCAGTTCTTCTGAGAGGCAAACCGGTTGCCAGGTTCGGCGGAGGTATTCACCGCCATCGGTACCGCGGCCGACGCTGATAACTTCTTCATCGATCGGGATCGAGCGTGGCCGATCATATGCACCGTTGGCTTGGCGAACCCGCGGGACTTCGTTCTCAAAGCGGCGGGTCTCTCCCGAAATCTCGTTCATAACAATGACTCCTGCGCTGACGGAGGAAGTCTAGCGCGCTTTGTTTTCGGTTAGAAATTGCCGATAACATCTAACATTACTGCGGAGAACGCATGAATGGCGACAGATCTTCACACCCGGATGCGATTATTCACACGCGTGGTGGAGGCAGGTAGTTTCACCGGTGCCGCGCAGCACCTTGGTGTCGCGCCAACCTCGGTATCCCGCCAGGTCGCCGCCCTTGAGGATGATCTCGGCGCGCGTTTGTTAAACCGCACGACACGGCGGCAAAGGCTGACAGACGCCGGTGCCCTCTACTACGAAAGCGCCAAGCGAATTCTCGCCGACATTGACGATGCCAATCTGGGAAGTCTCGCGCTTCGAGGCGACACCACGCGGAAGCCTACGCATTACCGCGCCGGTGACGCTCGGCCGGCTGCACCTCATGCCGATAATACCGGAGTTTCTAGAGCGCTTTCCCGAAATCGAGATCTAGCTCGCACTCACGGATAGCATTGTCGATTTGGTGGAGAACGGCTTTGATCTCGCCGTGGGTCTTGGCGAGCTACGAGATTCAAACCTTATCGCGAGGCGCCTGGCCACGAGTCCAAGAATCATTATCGGCAGCCCGGCCTACCTCGCCAGAGCAAAGCCACCCCGGCACCCCAACGAGTTGAGTAAACACAACTGCCCCACCTTCGAACCACGCCCTCTTTTCAACCAGTGGACGCTTACCGGCCCCGATGGGCGGCACGCAATACGGGTGTCCTGAAACTTCACAGCGAACAATGCCGATGCCTTGCGCGACGCCGCGTTGGGCGGCATTGGTTTGATTCGTGTGCCGGCATGGGTGGTTGAACGAGACATCAAAGACAAAACGCTCAAGAAAGTTCTTAAAGGCTATGCCGACGCGACCGGTGGCCCGCCGATACACTTGGTCTATATACGTAACCGCTTGTTGTCTCCCAAAGTTCGCACCTTCATCGATTTTGTGGTTCATCAGTTTGGCCACTGGCCGCGCTCGCCACTTGCGCCTTCAGTTCGTTAAATACTAATCGCGCAACCCGGGTGAATAACCATGAGCAGCAAGCCACACAATTCAGAACCCGGTCCGTCAACGATCGATATGCTTGCATTGCGCGCCTATCGTTTAGGACGTGTTCAAGCGGAGATGAACGCGGCCGGCGTTGGTGCGGCATTGATGTTCAACCCGCTCAACATTCGCTATGCCACCGACGCCCGCAACATGATGTTATGGAAGACCCACTCCTGGGGTCGCTACGCCTTTCTACCTGCAGATAGCGGCGCCATTTTGTTTGATGCACCGGGCAGTCTGCATCAGAACGAAGCACTCGAGACAGTTTCCGAATCGCGCCCGTCCACTGGCCTTGGATACATTTACGGCGGCGAAAGCTTAGTCGAGCGCACCGCCAAATGGGCGGCCGAAATAGCCGACCTAGTAGCCCAGCATTGCGGGCAGGAAAAACGGCTTGCGATCGATCGGATCGACCCACTGGGCGCAAATGCCCTCGCACGGCATGGCATCGAGCTGGTCGATGTTAGCCGCATCATGGAACGAGCCAGGTTAATCAAATCCTACGAAGAGAT
>CAUZWH010000201.1:0-5996 GCA_963583675.1 Alphaproteobacteria bacterium | reverse complement strand
CATCTGGGTCTGTGCAACCGGGTGCCAGAAGCGGCGCATGTATTCGCCGCACGGGGTTCCCGGACCGACGCGGGCGAGTTCCTCGTTGGGCGGCGGCAACGCCGCCTGTGCATGTGCGCCAAAAGGGCTGGTTAGGAATCGTCTCTGCGGGGCCATTTTCTACTCCAACCTCAGGCGAGGTAGATCCTATTGCCGTCGATCAGCGCGGCCTCACTGAGCGATGCGGCACCGCGATCGACATAGAAATTGATCCGCAACCCATCGGGATCGCGGATCACGATAGCGCGGCGGCTGGGATGATCGATCTCGGCCTCGATTGCCACGTCGCGATTTTTTGCCTGCGCAATCGATGCTTCGAGGTCGGCCTCGTTGGCACAGACAAAATTGAGATGATGCATCTGCGGCGGCCGGCTTTCGGTGGCAGGGAAGATCGCGAGATCACGCATGCCGAGGGCGCCAGTAAACACCGTGTACGGCGATCCGGGGCCGCCCAAAATCGGTATGAGGCCAACCTTGCCGGCGTAGAAATCGAAGACCGCTTGGTAGTCGCTCACGAATAGGCAGCAGCCGGTTATCTTGACCGGATGGAAGATTGCGTCGTCGACGCGGACGATCTCTGGATCCGCCTCGTAATTGGGTTCGGGATCAGGCGGGGTTTGGCCCGGCACCCACTGGACATTAGGCGCGGTCACCGTACCGGTGCGGTCCCGCCACCACCGCTTCTTGGTATCGGCATAAACCTCGTTGAGATTGCCCGACGGATCCTTGAAGTAGAGGGAGTGCGAGATATCGTGGTCGTGCATCATATCGAAGGTGAGACCGTCGGCGTCGGCGCGTTGGTAGCCATCAAACAGATCGACCTGGGTTTCCAGCTCCCAACCCAGGTGGAACAGCCCAACGGTCGCGCCCTTTGCGATCGGGCCGTCGACTTCGACCATGCCGATATCGTGGTGGGTGTTGCCGTTGTTGAGGAAGCCGGCGCCGACCGGCGGGCGGCGATAGGCTTCGCGGAGCCCGACCACCTGATTGTAGAATGCCATCGAACGATCGAGTTCGCCGACATAGATATTGGCGTGACCGATACGCCGGGCCTGGAAATAGGCTTCTGCGGGGGCTTCGCTGGTTAGCGCCATGGTGTCCTCTGCTCGAGAGTGGGATCGCTACGATAGTGTGTTGGTAGTTTACTCGAATAATCGAGCCCCCTCACCCTACCCCTCTCCCGCTAGGGGAGAGGGAACTTTTCTTTGCGAGCGGCAACGCCCGCACGTTCTCTCCCCTCGTGGGAGAGGGCAGGGGTGAGGGTGTGTGGGCGCCGCGCGAAGAGTTGTTGGATGCTATACTGGAATCCAGCTAGCCGAATACCGCGGGGGGGAGAGTCGTTGCAAGCGAGTTTTGTCGAGATTGGTGGAGTGAAGACGCGCTATCTGCATGCAGGGTCGGGGTATCCGATTGTGCTGTTGCACGGGGTCGGCATGGCGGCGGATTCCTGGATCGAGAATATCGAACCCCTGGCCGAACGGTTTGCGGTCTATGCGCCCGACATGCTGGGCTGCGGGTTCACTGAACTGGGTGACCCGCCGGCCGGGCCGCCGCAATTGGCGATGGTCGGGCACCTGTCCGAACTGATCGAGCATTTGGGACTAGGCAAGTTTGCCGTCGTCGGTAGTTCGCTCGGCGGGCTGATTGCGACGCTGCAGTATTTTGCGATGCCCGACCGGGTCGAGGCGTTTGCCTTCGCGGGATCGGCGGCGATGTTCGCGGCCGAGAAGGAAGCGCTCGGCAAAATTCTCGCTGATTCGTTCAAGAACGGCAGCATGGCCTATGCCGATATGTCGCTGGAAATTCTGCGCGAGCGCTTGAGCAACATCGTCTTCGACGTGGCGTCGATCCCCGACTATGTGTTGCACATGCAACTCACGTCTTATGCGTTGCCGTGGTCGCTCCAAGCCTACCAATATCGAATGCAAGGGATGATGACGGCGCTGGCGGCGGGTGAAGCTGGCTGGATTCGCGATCGCCTCGGCGAGATCGAGGTGCCGGCGCTAGCGATTGCCGGGGACCGGGATCCACGCACCAGCGAAGCCTGGGAGGCGGCCGCCGCCGCCGGTATCCCCAACGCAAAGCGGGTCGGGTTTGACAAGTGCGGCCATCTGCCGCATTTGGAATATCCAAGTAAATTCAATGGCTTGATTGCGGATTTCGTTACCGCCAAAACTCGCGCGTAAGTTCGACGCGTAAGTTCAAGGAGAGCACCGACCTATGGCTGGCAAATACGATCGCATCGTCTCGGCCGATTCACACGTCAACGAACCCGTCGACCTGTGGGTGAAGGCGATGGGCGACAAATATGGCGATAGTACGCCGCGCCTCGTCGATGAATTCAACGGCGAAAAAGGCCGGTTCTTTTTCACCGGCTTGCGGGTGATGAAGCTGGCCGATGACGAAAAGGAAATCACCGATATGGGCCTCGATGTTGGGGTCGGCTACGAACCCGGGCCGCGGCTTGCGTTTCAGCGCCAGGCCGGTGTCGATGCCGAGGTGATCTATCCGACCTTCGGCCTCCACCAATTGGTCGGCCCCGATCGCCCGGCGATGCGGGTGGCCTGCAAAATCTATAACGACTGGATAACGGAGTTTTGTGCGCACGACCGGGCGCGGTTGATCCCGATCGCCACCGTGCCGTCCGATGATCCCGCGTGGGCGGTGGCTGAAATGACGCGGTGCCGCGCCATGGGCCATACCGGCGCGATGATTAGTTTGCAGGCGCCCAAGGGCTGTCCGGTTTATCGCGATCCGATGTACGACCCGATCTGGGCCGCATCGCAAGACCTCGACATGCCGATTACGCTCCACCTCGCCACCGGACGGCGCAAAACATCGATCCAGGCCGCAGTGGACGGTGATTTCGAGGGACTTGCGGGCGTGTATCTGGCGACCCGCACCGAAATCATGGACGTGCTGGCCGACGAGTTCATCTGGGGCGGGATCTTCGATCGTTTCCCCAAACTCGAGATCGTGTGCAGCGAGTTCGAGATTTCGTGGATCCCGTTCTTCATCGCCAAGATGGACGAAATGCAGTTCGCCATGGGACACCGGTTCAAGCTGCCCAAACTCAAGGAACCGGCCAGCGAGTACGTGATCAAGCGATGTTGGCACGTACTGATCAATGACCGCTACGCCGCTGAAACCATTAATATGGTCGGGCCCGACCGGATTCTGTGGGGGTCTGATTTCCCGCATGTGCGCTCGATCGGCCTCAATGCGGAGCGTTATGTCGACACATTGCTCGATGGCCTTGACGACGCCCAAAAACGCCGTGTCGTCGCCGAGAACTGCGAAAATATGCTGCGTGCTGTAAACTAGATTAACGCTGCTTCGAGCAGCTCCGTCACACTGGGGCCGTTCGCGCTGAAGGAGAAGGAAAAATGGCGGTACAGGAACAAGACGTCAGCCCCGGCTATTACTTCCGGCCGCGGCGAATTGGTCATTGCAACATCTATGTTGGCGTGCTCGACCCGTCGATGGATTTCTACACCAACGTTGTCGGTTTGCGAGAGGCCTATCGGCGTCCGGCGTTGAACGCCGGGTTCCTGACCAACGGCAACACCCATCACGACATCGGTATGGTCGATGTGATCGGCGACCGTGGCCGTGGCTACACACCGGGCATCAATCATCTGGCGTGGGAACTCGAAAACCAGGTCGATCTGGTCGCGGGCTTCAAGCGGGCGATCGCAGATGGTGTGGAATATTCGCGCACCATCGATCACGAGATCTCGCACTCGCTCTATAACAGCGACGCCGATGGCAACGTCAACGAAGTCTACGCCGACACCAGCATGCGCTGGTACAAGGAGCGCTTTGGCGATGTGTATAAGCCAAATCCGGCCTGGTATCCGGGCGACGTGGAAGCCGATCCAAACGCCAATTACGAGGCCGATCCGGAAATCGTGCGGGTCGAAGGGGCGGTGTTCAATCCGATCAAAATCACCGGCGCCTGCATGGCGTTCGACAACTACGAAGAAAACTACGACTACTACACCGACCAGATTGGTCTGGTGCCGGTTTATGGCGGGCGCGACAGCGCTTATTCCGTGTTGAGCGGCACCTGCGGTCTGCATGATTTGTCACTGTTCCGTGCCCAAGACGGTCTCGCGCCTGGCTTGCAGCACATGAACTTCGTATGCCGTGACGAAGCTGATCTTGCCGATTCGATCGCCCGGGCCAAGCAGGACGGCATCGATATCGTGACTGAGATCGATCACCCGAGCCGGCGTTTGATCGTGATCAACACGCCGGATAAGCTCAAGATCAACTTCTACGTTGACCGGACAGATGGTTTGCCCGATCTCGACGGGGTCGACGAGACGCAGGCGATCTATTTGGTCTAGGGCCGAGCGATAGAGATACAGGCACCAACCCTCACCCCACCCTTCTCCCCCTCGGGGAGAGGGAGCTTAGCTGGGCGCGGCACAATCGGATTCCCTCTCCCGCCAGCAGGAGAGGGCGAGGGTGAGGGTTAAAGCAAGCGGGCCGCGCGCGATGAGGGGGGATGTTATGGGACAGGTTGAAGACAAAATTGCGGCGCTCGGACTGGCGGTACCGGAGGCGTTCAAGTTTCCCAACGCCAACCGCACGGGGTGCGTGCGGGTCGGAAATCTTCTATTCGTGTCGGGCCACGGGCCGGCAGTGATCGAAGGGGTGAAGACTGAGGGCAAGGTCGGCGGTAGCGTCAGCGAGGAAGAGGGCGCATTGACCGCGCGCGCCTGTGCGCTTTCGATGCTGGCCTCGGCCAAGGCCGAGATCGGTGACCTCGATAAGATCACCAAAATCGTCGAGCTGCTGGGGATGGTCAACTCGGCGCCGGGATTCAGCCGTCAGTTCGCCGTGATCGACGGCGCGTCTGACTTCTTCGTCGAGGTGTTTGGGCAGGAGGCGGGGCAGCATGCCAGGGCCGCGGTGGGAATGGCGGAATTGCCGCGCGATATTCCGGTCGAGATCAAGGGTGTGTTTACGGTCGCGGACTGAGCCTAAGATGGCGGCAATCTCGGAACCGAGTCGGCCTGCGGGGTTTCGGAGCAAGTTCTCCGCGGACGAAGCACAGTCCTACACGCTGCCGGCGCACTACGACAGCGACGTCGCCGATCGCGAGCGCGAGCAGATCTGGTTCAAGAGCTGGCTGCTGGCCGGCTTCCTCGCCGATCTCGAAAACCCGGGCGACTACATCACGACGAAAATCCTCGATCAGTTGATTTCATCGTGCGCAGTAAGGATTTGAAACTGCGCGCCTATTACAACGTGTGTATGCACCGTGGCCACGTGCTGCTCGAGGGCAAGGGCAACGTGCGCATGATCACCTGCCCGTTTCATGCCTGGACCTATGATTTGGAGGGGGCGTTGAAGGCGGCCGGCAACGCCGAGAACGTCGCCGACTTCGACCATGCTGACTTCAGCTTGGCGCCGGTTCAGGTTGAGGAATTCCTCAACATGGCGTTCGTCAATCTTGACGAGGACGCACCCTCGCTCGGCAGTCAGGCGAGCGATCTCGCGGCAATGATCCGTTCGGTGTTGCCCAATTTCGATGCGTTGCAGCGGGTGCGCCGCGATGTCTACGAGATCAAGGGCAATTGGAAGCTCTATGGCGATCAACTCGAATGCTACCACTGCCCGGTGCTGCACCCGCAGCTCATGGGCGAAGATAATTCCTACCTGAAGATGAGCTGGGAGACCGAAGAGCACGGGATCTGGTCGGTCGACATCATCGAGGGTGAGGACGAACTGCTTGAGCGGATGCGCAAGGTGCTGCCGTTCGACGTCGGCACCGAAACCATGGTCAAAGACGTGCACATCTGGTTCCTGTGGCCCAACCTCCTGCTGATGGCGCACCAAGGACCGGCGAATTTTAAGTTGGCTCAGGTGATGCCGACCAGCGGCGAGAGCATGATCCGATTTATTGATCACTTCGTGCTCAACGATCCGCCGACCGATCAGGAATT
>CAUZWH010000200.1:0-6014 GCA_963583675.1 Alphaproteobacteria bacterium | reverse complement strand
AATATGTTGTTCGCCGGGTTTGGGGCACGGCGCAGATTAGAATGTCCTTTAATTTGGCATCCATCGGGTCCAGTATTGGCTTAGCTAAGCGCTTATTACACTTACAACTAATTTGAGGGAGGTCATGAAAAAATCACTCATAGCGGGTGCTGCGGCACTCATGGCGTTGTCGTCCCAGGCCATGGCAGACGGCCATGTGGTCAAAGTCGGTGTGTTGATGGGCTTTACCGGCCCAATTGAATCTCTAACCGTCGGGATCGCACAGGGCGCCAGGATTGCTCTGCAGGAAGTTAATGCATCCGGCGCATTTATTGGCGGCAAGACGCTTGAGGTGGTCGCCGCTGATACGACGTGCGTAGACGCGGCGGCGGCAACAGCGTCGGCCGAGCGGCTTATTAATAGCGAAGGCGTCGTCGCCATCGTCGGCGCGCTGTGCTCAGGTTCGACGATCGCTTCGGCCAACAATGTTGCGATTCCCAACGGTGTCGTAATGATAAGCCCTGCGTCCACATCACCGGCACTTACCGGCCTCAAAGACAAGGGGTTAATTTTCCGGACCGCGCCGTCGGATGCCCGTCAGGGACAAGTTCTCGCCAAAGTGCTTGGCGACAAGGGCATTAAGAACGTCGCTCTTTCCTATACCAACAACGACTACGGCAAGGGCTTCGCCGATGCCTTCACCGGTTCTTTTACCGGCATGGGCGGCAAGGTCGCTCTATCGGCGGGCCATGAAGATGGCAAAGCCGACTACAGCGCCGAAGTCGCGGCGTTGTCCGCCACCGGCGCCAAGCACCTCGTGGTGCTGGGTTACCTCGACCAAGGCGGCAAAGGGATCATCCAGGAATCGATCAAGTCGGGTGCTTTCTCAAGCTTCTCGGGCGGCGATGGCATGATCGGCCAATCGATTATCGATGCGCTGGGTGATGGTATCAATGGCATGATCGGGACCCGCCCCGGTGGCGAAGGCGAGGGTGCCCAGGCGTTCGCAATGATCGCCAAGGCCAACAAATTGGAGCTGAACGGTCCGTTCCAGGGTGAAGCCTATGATGCGGCGGCGATTATCGCGCTGGCGATGCAAGCGGCGGGGTCTACCGATCGTGCCGCGATCAAGAGCAAGATCATGTCGGTTGCCAATGCCCCAGGTGAGAAGATCTGGCCGGGCCAGCTTGCGAAAGCTCTCAAGATCATTGCCGGTGGCGGTGACGTGAATTATGAGGGCGCCGCGCTGGTCGAGTTCAACGAGGCCGGTGACCCGCCCGGGGCCTATCTCGAATTGGTCGTCAAAGGCGGTGCGTGGGCCACGGTCGGCGCGCGCTAACAAATAGAGATTGCATCAAGAGCCCCGGGTTCGCCCCGGGGCTTTTTTTGTTCTTACTTTCGTTGCAGCTCTTCGGGAAGAATACCGCGCGGCGTCAGCCGCAACACCACGAGCAACATGACACCCATAATGAGGGTCCGCATCTGTGGGGCACGATCAAGAAGAGTCTGCGCGAGTTCGCTACCATCAGGCAGGAGACCGGCACTGAGTAATGCGAACAAGCCCGTCGCAATCGGCTCGGCTTGAATCCAAACGAACCAGATCAAGATACCGCCAACAACCGATCCCAGGTTGTTGCCACTACCACCGACAATGACCATAACCCAAATCAGGAACGTGTAACGCAGCGGTTGGTAGCCGCCGGGCTCGAATTGCAGGACGTTGGTGGCAAGCATCGCGCCACCGACCCCGAGCAAGAACGAGCCCAGGATGAACACTTCGCGATGGCGTTTGACGACGTCTTTGCCCATCGCATTGGCTGCTTCTTCGTTGTCGCGAATCGCGCGCATCATACGGCCCCACGGCGACTGCAACGCACGATGGGCGAGCCACAGGAAGAAAACCAAAAACACCATAATGATGGCGATGAATAAGAGCTTGTTGACGATCAAGCTGGCATCGCGTGCCATTTCGTAGGGAACTTCCTGCAACGCAGTCGCGGTCGGTATCGGCGACGGCAAGCCGGTAACGTTGAGCACGCCGCGCGACAGCCAACCCTCATTTTTCAGCACCGAGATCACGATCTCGGAAATACCCAATGTCGCAATTGCGAGATAGTCCGAGCGCAGTCCGAGTGCGATTCGCGCGATCAACCAGGCCGCACCGGCGGCCAGAAACCCTCCGACAATCCATGCCAGTAGGATGGGTAGTCCGAGCCCTCCCATATACTTGCTGTTATCGGCGAAACCGGTCGACTCGATGACGCTGGTAGCAGCATCAAAGCGGCTCGTGAACATCACCAGCCCGATGCCAAGAATGACCAAGCTGATCAGGAGGCGTCTGCCGCCAGGAAGTCGATCGCGCAGCACCCGGTTGGCGCCCCAAGCGACGAGCGCACTCGCCGCGCCGATAAGCCACGCGGCAAGCATCTGGCCTTCGGCAAGAAACCGACGTGGTATATCTTTTTGGAGTTTTTCGATGGCGGTGGCGTTGGTAGCAGGATCGGCGAGCATGACGTCGAGGGTTTGCAACATTGCCGCGGTAACCCATGGCATCGATATCAGCACGCAGGCCAGCGCGCCGATCGCTGAGAAGCCCATTACGCCAGCATTGAAAAGCCCGGCGTAGCCCCACTGCATATTGAGGCCCAGGGTGATGATGGCGGAGATCAGGCCGACAGTGAGCAAGCTCAAGGCAATCGACCAGCTCTGCACGAACCCGGTGAGAACGATCAACGCCGCCAGCAGTCCGAAGACAATCCAATATCGCTGGAACGTCTTCACCTCAGAGCACCTTACCTTTGAAAATGCCGGTAGGCCTGATTAGCAACACAATGATGAGAATCAGGAATGAGACGCTAAATTTATATTCGGTTCCGAGGAGCTGAAGGTTGCCGGCAACTTCCCAACTATCGGGCAAGGCATAGTTGGCCACTTTTTTGTAGTTCGCCGTGATGCCAATTTCCGTCAAGGCGACGAGGTAACCACCGACGATCGCGCCTTGGGGGTTGCCGATGCCGCCGACGATGGTCGCCGCAAAGATCGGCAACAACATCTGGAAATATGTAAACGGCTTGTAGCCCTTATCCATCCCGTACATCGTCCCAGCGATGGCAGCCAACGATCCGGCGATTATCCAGGTAATGAGCACCACTCTTTGGGGATCGATGCCAGATAGCAGCGCTAGATCTTCATTATCGGAAAACGCGCGCATCGATTTACCTGAACGGGTCCGCGCCAGGAACCAGTAGAGCCCCAAGAAAATGGCGACCGCCAGCACGATTATGATGACCTGGATCAAGTCGAGGCCGAACCCTTCTTCCAGCCCGGTTGCGCGTTTGAATGCGCCAACACTGAAGAAAACATATTCGGGTTCGGTTACCTGAACCGTCTTCGCTTGGGTGGAAAAATCGGTCTTGATTTGAACCGCCGCTTTGCCCAACTGATCGATGAGGGCGGCGGGATCAACCGAATCAAAGGCGAAAATCCGTCGGTCGTTAAACGGCGTTAGATCCGCGCCCTTGATCAGGCGGGTAACGCCGTTAAGCAAGAACATCACACCAATCGAAGTCATTACGAGAACCACCGGCGGGCTCTTGATGCGCCGGTAGTAGCCGTAGACGGTCTTGTCCAACGAGATGGCCAGCAGCGCTGTGACCAACATCGCCACTGGCAAAACCAACAACCCGGCTGGAAACGGGTACGTAAAGATGCCGAAGTGGTTGAGCAACTCGACGCCTATTAGCGACACCATGGCACCGAACGCCATCATGTCGCCGTGGGCAAAGTTGGCAAAACGCAGAATGCCGAATACCAGCGTCACGCCGAGCGCACCCAGTGCTAACGCAGAGCCATAAGTGATGGCTGGCAGCAATAGGAAATTGAATGTCCAAAGGAACGCATGGAGGAGATCGGTGGCGTAAGCCATCTTTAGCTATCCGCCGATAAACGTGCTGCGCACTTCGGGGTCGGCAAGCAGCTCCTGGCCGGTTCCGGTGTAGCGGTTTTCGCCGTTGACGAGGACATAGCCGGTATCGGCAATCTCAAGCGCTTGGCGAGCATTTTGCTCGACCATAAGGATGCCGATGCGGGTTTGTTTGATTTCGAGAATGCGATCGAAGAGTTCATCCATCACAATTGGCGATACCCCCGCGGTCGGCTCATCAAGCATCAGCAGCGTCGGCTCGGTCATCAGCGCCCGCCCGACGGCGAGCTGTTGACGCTGGCCACCGGAGAGTTCGCCCGCCGCCTGCTGCCGCTTTTCCTTGAGAATTGGGAATAGGTCGTAGACCTGTTCCATGCTGTCGCGAAAGTCGTCGCGGCGAAGGTAAGCACCCATCTCCAGATTTTCTTCCACGGTCATGCTGGTGAAGACATTGTTGGTCTGGGGGACGAAGGCCATTCCCAATTGAACTCGCGCCTGCGGGGGCATTGCCGTGATGTCGTGACCATTAAGGACAATAGATCCGGCGCTGAGGTGAAGCATGCCGAAAATCGCTTTCATCGCGGTCGATTTGCCGGCGCCGTTCGGGCCAACGATGACCACGACTTCACCTTGGTCCACTTCAATCGAACAGCCGAATAGGATATCGGGGCCGCCATATCCGCCGGACATATGGTCGGCACTAAGCAGCGTCATTGGCTACTTCAACCGCGATTGCAGTGCGACGATGCTTCATACCGGTGCCGAGATACGCCTCGATAACTTCTTCGTTGGCCTTTATGTCCTCTACCGTTCCTTCGGTGAGGACCTCGCCCTCGGCCATCACAATCACCCGATCGCACATCCGGCTTATGAAATCGAGATCGTGCTCAATCATGCAGAACGTGTAACCCAGCTCCTGGTTGAGGCGCTGAATCGCTGTGCCGATTTCGGCCAACAGCGCGCGATTGACCCCGGCGCCGATTTCATCGAGTAGCACCGCCTTGCCATTCAAGACCATCATCGTGCGGCCCAGCTCGAGGAGCTTTTTCTGACCACCGGACAGATTCCCGGCGATGGTATTCGACAGATGGCTGAGATTGAGAAATTCCAACACCTCGCGGGCTTTCTCGAGAACGATCGCCTCTTGGCGACGGACCAGGCCGGGCCGTATCCAAGTTGAAAGCAGGTTTTCTCCCGCTTGGGCGGCCGGCACCACCATGAGGTTCTCAAGAACTGTGAGCTTGCTGAACTCGTGTGCAATCTGAAACGTTCGCAACAATCCTTTGTGGAAGAGTTGGTGAGACTCGAGGCCGGTCACGTCTTTACCGTCGAAAAGGATATGGCCGGACGACGGCGCTAGATTACCCGCGACGACATTGAACAGCGTTGTCTTGCCGGCCCCGTTAGGGCCGATCAGTCCGGTGATGGACCCCGGCGCGATCTGCAAACTGACGTTATTAACCGCAACCACGCCGCCAAAGTGCTTGCTCAGCTGCCGAACTTCAATCATGTCGGTTAGTCGGTTGCCACTGCGTTTCGCTAGAGAGCCCGGACGAGTGGCACCGCCCGATCAACGTTATCGCTAGCTTGTCCACGGCGACCGTCTTAGCGCTTTCGAGCTTCGGCAGCGTTTTTTTGCATAACATACTTTAGTTTGCGTATGGCTACTCGCGATAGTTCTTCCTGACCAATATCCGCCGGGCCAACAATCGATACCTCTTGAGCGGTTAATGGGATCAATCGCCGACACCTTGACGGAGTTGCCTATGCGGCGAAATTCGAGGAGGTACTCACCTCCCGTTCCCTGTGCCATCCGACTCCTCGCCTGCGTACGCGCCGGAGCATGCCATCAAGCGGAACGAACGGACAAGTAGGGCGGCGACCCCACCAGTTCGGACACCAAGAAATTCGGCCCTGCGCAAGCGCAGGGCCTAGTTGTGTTTAGTGCAGGGAGACGGCAGCGTAAGGGGGCTACCGCCTTGACGTTCCCGAATGTCGCACGCGGGAACCTTGTTGCGATGAGGAGGGACGCGGCTATATACATCGCAACGACCAAACTATACACGCTTAAGACGATTAACTAAACAATTTTTCTAGCAATACGGGAATTCTT
>CAUZWH010000199.1:0-6030 GCA_963583675.1 Alphaproteobacteria bacterium | reverse complement strand
GGTTCGGATTGGGTCGGTAAGTCGTCCTCGATCTCTTCGATTGCGGACTGCGCGCCGGATTGATGCGGTTTTTTTAGTGCGACATCGACACTGGCAATCTGGCCGATACGACTACGTTGAGCTCTTAGCCGGGATTTCCGCTCATCGCCAGACTTCGATGGGGCAGCTAAAGCCGCATATTGAGCGCCAGGGACAGAGGACCGGATGGACGCATCCTCGTCTTCATCGCCGATATCCTCCTCTTCTTCGTCCCCAGAATAAAAGGGGTTGGCAGGCGCTGGGTCTGCACTGTCACCCGACAGAGGAGGTGGTGGCGGAATTTCTTCAACCTCAAGTCGGAGCAGGCCCTCAGACGGAGCGCTCGCGCCCGCATCCTCGCGTTCGTATTTGGCGACGCCGGCTTCGTCTATGGAAGCAGGCTAAGGCTGCGAACAGCGATTGCCCGAAGAAAGGCCGGGGCTTTGAACGTGTGGTCTTTATCGCCGATATTGCTGAGGATCAGCCGGTAGGCGGTGCCTTCGTAGAGCACTGTTTGGTATGGCGCAAATGTGTATTCCAACAGCATGATGCGGAGCGGTTCCGCCTGACGCCAATCGACCTCGGCAATCGCCCGCTCCGGCTCGGCGATCGCCGGCGCCTGATTAGCGAACTTCTGACCCGGAACGGGCAATTCGATATCTGCGTTCGGCACCAATTCGACCGCATCGTCCGGCTTGTCCGTCGGGATCGGCAGCGCGTCCAACGGATAACCCGAGCATGCGCTCACGCTTATCGTCGTAGCGGTTATCAGAGGGAGGAGGGCGCTAAGTCGGCTGTTGCCCATCAGGTGAGCTTGTAAGTGATTGATTTTAAATAATCTACCCAGTTTCGCGACGGGTTTCTAGAGCGCTGCTCCCTGCCATGGTTACGGTGCAACGCAAGGCGGACCTTTTATTTGCGCGACCCCGGCGAGGTCGGTAAGTTGCCTGTAACTGGAGCCGGGAGCAAAAGATGGCCTTTCTTTCGGAAACGCTCAAACGAATCAAGCCCTCGCCGACAATCGCGATGTCCAATCGTGCGATGCAACTAAAAGCTGAGGGACGTGACGTAATCGGTCTCAGCGTCGGCGAGCCCGATTTCGACACGCCCGAGCATATTAGAGACGCTGCGAAGAAAGCGATCGACTCCGGCGAAACCCGCTACACCGTGGTTGATGGTACACCGGCCCTGAAGCAAGCTATTTGCGACAAGTTCAAGCGTGAAAACCAACTCGATTATGAGCCGCGCCAGATTAGTGTCGGTACCGGCGGAAAGCAGGTGTTGTTCAATGCTTTCCTTGCGACGCTCAATCCTGGCGACGAAGTTGTTTTTTCAGCGCCTTACTGGGTCTCCTATCCCGACATGGTCATGCTTGGCGGTGGCACCCCGGTGGTCGTTCCGACCAGTATCGACAATGGCTTTAAGATGGGTGCTCCTGAGCTCGAGGCGGCGATTACACCCAAAACCAAATGGGTGCTTATTAACTCACCGAACAATCCCACCGGTGGTGCCTACACCCGTGACGAGTTGAAGGCCCTTACCGATGTGATCAAAAAATACCCCGATGTGTGGGTATTAACCGACGATATCTACGAGCACCTTGTCTATGACGATTTCGAGTTCTTCACCACGGCCCAGGTTGAACCTGAATTGTACGCGCGCACGTTAACGCTCAACGGGGTTTCAAAGGCCTATGCGATGACGGGTTGGCGTATAGGGTATGGTGCGGGCGCGCCCGACCTGATCAAGGCTATGGCAACAATCCAATCGCAAAGCACGAGCAATCCGAGTTCGGTCAGTCAGGCGGCGGCAGTTGCGGCCCTCAATGGTCCGCAAGATTTTCTCGATGCTTGGCGGGTTTCATTTCGCGAGCGTAGAGATTTGGTTGTCAGCATGCTCAACCAGGCGAAAGGACTAAGATGCGCGACGCCGGAGGGGGCGTTTTATGTCTATCCCAGCGTCGCAGAAACGATCGGGAAGAAGACCCCGAGTGGAAGTGTCATTAGTAGCGATACCGATCTGGCGAATTATTTTCTCGACGCCGAAGGTGTCGCGGTTGTTCAGGGCGCCGGTTTTGGCCTTGAGCCTTACTTCAGAGTCTCCTATGCGTCGTCGATTGAAACGCTAACCGAAGCTTGCCAGCGGATTCAGCGCGCGTGCGCCGCTTTGACGTGAATTCTGCTTTCACGCCGTGCCTGGTTTTCTTTGCAAGCGCTGCACTGGCTTGAAAACATTGCGACAACAAGAGAAGAAACCCTAAGCAGAGAGGATCTACTGTGAGTGAAGAAACTCGCCCGCGCACGATTGCGCTGGTCGGCCCCTATCTCAGCGGGAAGACGACCCTCCTTGAAAGCATTCTTTTCGCGACGGACGCAATTACCCGCAAGGGTAATTCAAAGGAAGGAAACACTGTCGGTGATGCGTGCGCAGAAGCACGTGAGCGGCAAATGGGCGTTGAGCTCAATGTCGCTTCAGCCACGTTCATGGGCGATCGGTTTTATTTTCTCGACACGCCCGGATCGGTTGAGTTCGCGCAGGAAACGTTCGATGCGGTTCTCGGCGCCGATTTGGTGGTTATTGCCTGCGAACCCGACATTGATCGCGCCAAGGCGGTTGCGCCGCTCATCAAATTTATTGAGGAACACAATCTCCCCTCGCTCTTCTTTATTAACAAGATAGATAAGCTCGACGGACCGCTTTCGGCCGTCGTCGAGGTACTTCAAGACGCGAGCAATCGCTCTCTGGCGCTGCGCCAACTTCCGGTCTCTGATGGTGAGACAGTTTCGGGTTATGTCGACCTCGCGAGCGGACGAGCCTACGCCTACAAACCCCATGAGGCATCTGAGGGCGTGGATCCGCCGGCGGCCATGGCCGACGAAATACAAGCCGCGCGTTACGCCATGCTCGAGATAATGGCGGATTTCAATGACACCTTGATGGAAGAACTGTTGGAGGATAACGATCCTAGCAACGACGATGTGTTTGGGAATATTTCGAGAATGGTGGGCTCGGGGCAGGTTGCCCCGGTAATGCTGGGCGCAGGCGAACTCGATCATGGCGTGCGGCGTTTGCTCAAAGCCCTGCGGCACGATGCGCCGTTTGCGGAGGTTGCTGCGAAGCGCCTTGGCCTCGACCCGACCAGTAGCGAGGTGATTTGCCAAGCCCTGAAAACCTATAATATCTCGCAGATCGGGAAGTTGTCGCTTGTGCGAATTTTCCAGGGTCAACTCGCGGAGGGTGTTCAGTTGAACGGAACCCGACCCTCGGGTTTATTCGATATGATGGGACAACAGACCCAAAAACGTCCCGCTGTGTCGATGGGAGAGGTGGTTGCGCTCGGCCGCATGGACAACATCGCCATCGGTGACACGTTGTCGACAGAAAAGGACTCAGACGCTTTGCCCAAGGCGCCAGTCCTTGAGCCAGTCTATGGGCTCGCTATCGCGGCCGTTAACCGAAACGATGAAGTCAAGCTTTCCGGTGCGCTTGCCAAATTGATGGAGGAGGATCCCTCCTATCTGGTCGAGCACAATCAGGATACTCACGAGATGGTGTTGCGCGGCCAGGGCGAGATCCATTTACGGGTCGCGATCGCCAGATTGCAGAATAAATCTGCTGTTGAGGTCGGCACTGCGCGCCCCAAGATTCCCTACAAGGAAGCGATTCAGAAATCCGTGCAGCAGCACGGTAGATTCAAACGCCAAACCGGCGGTCACGGCCAGTTCGGCGACGTTCATATTGAGGTAAAGCCATTACCGCGTGGCTCGGGTTTCCAGTTTGAAGACAAGATCGTCGGTGGCGTGATCCCAAAGACCTACATCCCGGCGGTCGAAGCCGGCGTCCAAGAGTTCTTGGTCAAAGGACCGCTCGGATATCCGGTTGTCGACCTCGCGGTCGAACTCTATGACGGGTCGCATCACGCGGTCGATAGCTCCGAAATCGCTTTTAAAACAGCGGGTCGCATTGCGATGAACGAGGCGTTGCCAAAGTGCAGCCCGGTACTGTTGGAACCGATTCTAGCGGTCGAGATCTATGTCCCCTCGGAGTACACGGCCAAAATCAACCAATTAATCAGTAGGCGGCGCGGCCAAATTCTCGGCTTCGAGGGGCGCGGGGGATGGCCCGGGTGGGACGTCGTGAGTGCGCAGATCCCGCATTCCGAAATGCTTGATTTTATCGTTGAGTTACGCTCATTAACGCAGGGTGTAGGCACCTATTCCTCGAGTTTCGACCATCTGCAGGAATTGACTGGCCGGCTAGCTGAGCAGGTTCTATCCGAGGCCCAAGCCGACGCGGCGGAGTGAGCGCTATGGATGCAGCAATCGCGGATGCAGCGGCGTCGATGCTGGCTGCGGCCTGGCGAGATCGCGACCAGATCGATGATCTCGCCGACGAAATCCGTCCGTCAAACCTTGACGAGGCTTACGACGTTCAGCGCCGGATGATCGATGCGATCTCATACCTCCCGGTCGGCTGGAAGGTCGGTGCGTCAAACGAGAACGCGATGAAGCGATTCGGCTTCAGCGAGCCGTTTTACGGCCGACTCCTCGATGGTGCCATGCATCAGAGTCCCGCAACGCTGGCTGCGGACTTGTTTTCACGCCGCGGATTGGAGACCGAGTTTGCGTTCCGTCTGACCTCCGATCTGCCGGCCCATGGGGCGCCGTTCGATCGTGCGGCCGTGATCGCTGCGGCGGCGGAGTTGGTCCCCGCGATCGAAATTATTGATTCGCGCTTCACCGCCTGGCCCAATGTCAGTCCGTTCTCGTTCATCGCCGACAACGGCACCCACGGGTGTTTCGTCTTGGGACAGCCGCACAGCGATTGGAGCGGCCATGATCTTGCTGCTCAAGCCGCCCGCATATCGGTCAACAATGAGTTAATCAATGAGGGTCATGGCTCGGATGTGTTGGGCGACCCGGTTAACGCATTGGTCTGGCTCGCCAATCGATTGCCGGCAGACGGACAAAGCCTCAAAGCTGGCGACGTGATCACGACCGGGACCGCGGCCGGGGTGGCGTGGTGCGAAGCTGGCGATACCGCCGTCGCCGACTTTGGACCGTTCGGAGAGGTATCGGTCTCGTTTGCTTGAACGGCGCAACCGATTCGAACCTTGCCATATGATTAGGGTCATAACGAACAGTTGAATTGCTCGAATCCGCGCCGCACATTACGTCCAGGGCGAGCGAAGCTACACTCTTAGAACGAACAACACTCTTACAAGGGAGCACCCAATGCTCATCAAGATTCCCCGCGGTTGGGAGCTACCCGAAGCCATGGCCACCGTCGAAGCGGTTTTTACCGACCGGCGTAACCTCATGAAGGGGATCGCCGCCGGCTCGATCCTGGCGGCTTCGGGCGCGGTAATTCCTGGACACGTCGCTCAGGCTGCTGCCGAGAATGAGGATCCCTCAGCCCACCTCTACCCGCTAAAGCGGAACGACAACTACAAATTGGATCGTGAGGTTACGCCCGCCGACGTTAACGCCAAGTACAACAATTTTTACGAATTCGGGTCACACAAGGAAATTTGGCAAGCCGCGCAGAAGCTGCCAATTCGTCCTTGGATGGTGACGATCGACGGTGAGGTCGAAAAAAAAATCGAAATCGGTGTTGATGAACTATTGGCCAAGATGCCGCTTGAGGAGCGCCTCTATCGTCACCGCTGTGTCGAGGCATGGTCAATGGCGATTCCATGGGGCGGTTTTCCGTTGGCGGCATTGGTGGCTTTTGCCAAGCCGCTGGCTAAGGCCAAATATGTGGTGATGGAAACCTTCATGGATCCCAAGATAGCGCCGGGTCAAAAGCAGTTTTGGTATCCGTGGCCCTACGTTGAAGGGCTGACAATGGCGGAGGCCAGCAACGACCTCACTTTCATCGCGACGGGTTCTTATGGCAAGACTATGCCCAAGCAACACGGCTCGCCGCTACGTCTCGCGGTGCCGTGGAAGTATGGTTTCAAGTCAATCAAGTCGATTGTTCGCTTCAAGTTTTCCGAAACCCGGCCCAAGA
>CAUZWH010000198.1:0-6045 GCA_963583675.1 Alphaproteobacteria bacterium | reverse complement strand
CGCCGCCGCCGAATGGGTGACTAAAATGCCGGACAATATGGATTACGCCACCGGGGCGGGCTTCTTGATCACCTATGGCACCTCGCATCTAGCGCTCAAATACCGCGCCCAGCTCCAGCCGGGCGAAAACTTGCTGGTCACCGGCGCGGCCGGCGGCGTCGGCGTGACCGCTGTCGAGATCGGTAAGCTCCTGGGCGCTCGGGTCATCGCCGCCGCCCGCGGCTCGGGTAAGCTTGCCACCGCCCGTGAGCTCGGCGCCGACGAGACCATCGATTATGAAGCCGAAGATATGCGCCTCCGGGTCAAAGAGCTGACCGATGGCCGCGGCGCCGACGTGATCTACGACCCGGTCGGCGGCGACGTGTTCGACGCGGCGATGCGGTGCATCAACTGGGAGGGCCGCATTCTCATCATCGGCTTCGCCAGCGGCCGCATTCCCGACGCCAAAATGAATATCGTTCTGGTTAAAAACATCTCATTGGTCGGCTTCGCCTGGAGCACCTATCGCGATCACAAGCCGGACCTGTTCCAGGAGTCCTACAACGAGCTGATGCGCTGGTTCGAAGAGGGCAAGCTGAAATGCCACACCTCGAAAACCTACCCGCTGGAAAACGCGGTCCAAGCGCTGAAAGACCTCACCGCGCGAAAAACCACCGGCAAGGTGGTGCTGATTCCCTGATCGCCGGCTGGCGGTGCGTTCCAACTATAAGACCAAGATGAGGCTGGAACTCAAGGCAAGCTCCGGCCTGTGCCG
Source organism: Alphaproteobacteria bacterium (assembly GCA_963583675.1). Classification (GTDB taxonomy): domain Bacteria; phylum Pseudomonadota; class Alphaproteobacteria; order SHVV01; family SHVV01; genus CAUZWH01. The sequence goes on along the minus strand of CAUZWH010000198.1, from coordinate 5,291 downwards.
CCGGCGTGAACCATCCCTATCGTAGTGTATTCAGGGCGTCCTGCATCGAGCCTCTTCAAGATTGAATGAGGAACCGCGATTGTGAGCCACCGTTATTGAGAATAGTAGATCTTCCTTATCTGGGTGATCTTCGGACAACAGAACGGTGATCTGGGCGGTCGGCTGAATTCCTGATTCCCAGAACGATTTTCCGAATGCATATTGATCCAGGTAACTCATTTGCAGTCGTGAACCACGGTGATCGACAACAATTTGCGTGCTCTCGAAGTCCTTGCAAGTTTGGGAAATTTCACCGCGAATCTTGTTTTGGGCGTTAAAATAAATTGTCCTGAAATCCTTGGCGATGACCACGTTCTCCTTGGTAATTCGGATGTTCATTTGCTCCTCCCGTCCCTCAACCCACGCCTAGCCGTTTCGCAATTCCGTCTCCGTACGCGGCGTCGGCGTTGCGGAAATAGCCGATCTGACGCTTGACGATATCGGCCGGTATACCGTCCATCGCGCTGGCGATGGTGTCCATCAGGCGTTCCCGTTCGTCCTCCGTCATCAAGCGGAACAGGTTGCCGGCTTGCGTAAAGTCGTCGTTGCCGTCGCGATGATCGTAACGATCGGCGGCGTCACCGATCGGCAGTGGCGGTTCCTTCACGGACGGATCTTCGACCGGCCCGGCGAAACTGTTGGGTTGATAGTTGACCGACCCGCCATCATTGCCGTCGAAGCGCATGGCGCCGTCACGCTGGTAGGTGTGCACCGGGCACTTGGCTGCGTTCACGGGCAAGGCCTGGTGGTTGGCGCCGACCCGGTAACGCTGCGCATCGCCATACGACAGAATGCGCATCTGCAGTACCTTGTCTGGGCTATGGCCGATGCCCGGCACCACGTTGGCTGGTGAGAAAGCTGCTTGCTCCACCTCGGCGAAGTAGTTCTCAGGGTTGCGATTGAGTTTGAGGGTGCCGACGTCGATCAGTGGATAATCCTCGTGCGGCCACACTTTGGTGAGATCGAAGGGATTGTAGGGTGTGGTCTCCATGTCCGCTTCGGGCATGACCTGGACCTTGACCGCCCATTTGGGGAAGTCGCCGTTCTCGATCGCCTCGTAGAGGTCGCGCTGATGGCTCTCCCGATCTTCGCCGATCAACCGGGCCACCTCGTCGTTGCTGTTGAAAGCGTGGCCCTGGGCAGTCTTGAAGTGAAACTTGACCCAGAAGCGCTCACCCTCGGCGTTGATCAGGCTGTAGGTATGCGAACCGTAGCCGTTCATGTGCCGGTAAGACTTGGGCGTGCCGCGGTCGGACATCAGGATCGTGATCTGGTGCAGCGCCTCCGGCGAATGCGACCAATAGTCCCACTGTGCGGTACTGCTGCGTAGATTGGTGCGGGGGTCGCGTTTCTGGCTATGGATGAAATCCATGAATTTGTGGGGATCGCGTAGGAAAAACACCGGCGTGTTGTTGCCAACCACGTCCCAGTTCCCTTCCTCGGTATAGAACTTGACCGCAAAGCCGCGCACGTCGCGCTCCGCGTCGGCCGCGCCTTTCTCGCCGGCCACCGTCGAAAAACGCAGGAAGCACTCGGTTTCCTTGCCGACTTCGAACACCTTGGCCTTGGTGTATTTGGTAATATCGCCGGTGATGGTCAGCTTACCGAACGCGCCCGAACCCTTGGCGTGAACCACCCGTTCGGGAATGCGTTCGCGGTTGAAGTGGGCGTGCTTTTCAAAAAGCTGCCAGTCCTGCGCCAAGAGCGGACCCCGTGGACCCGCCGTCAAACTGTTCTGGTTGTCGCCCACGGGACTGCCGTTGGCGCTTGTCATGATCGGGCATTTGCTCATTGGTCCGTGTCCTTTTTTCTCAGCCGGTTGGTGACGTCGATAGCAAAGAGATAGGGATTGATTTACCGTCGGTAAAATCGATTGTTACTATCATTTCGATAGGTATTGCGGATCATGAATATCCGAGATCTGAGATATGTCGTCGCCGTTGCTGACGAAAAACACTTCGGCCGGGCGGCCAGCAGATGCCACATAAGTCAGCCGGCATTGAGCGGCTAAATTCGTAAACTCGAGGACGACCTCGGTGTCGCGCTGCTCGAGCGCACCAACCGCACGGTGCGGGTAACCCTGATCGGCGAGTAAATTGTCGCGCAGGCCAAGCAATTGCTCACCCTGGCCGATGAGATCGTCACGACCGCGCAATCAGCCAGGGATCCACTCTCCGGCCCGTTTCGACTGGGCCTGATCCCGACCATCGGCCCCTACTTGTAGCCCCTGATTCTATCGGCGATTCGGCGCGACCTGCCTGATCTTTCGCTAACGTTGGTTGAGGGACTGACCGCCGATCTGGAAGATCGTGTCGTTCATAGCGACCTTGATGGCGCGATTCGCGCGACCGTGCCGCAGGACTCCCATCTAAACGACAGCGTGCTTTACCATGAGTCTTTCTGGATCGCGCTTCCCGGGCAGCACCACCTCGCGAACCGGGACGCCGTGGATGTTGCGGATCTGGCCGATGAAGAACTGCTGCTGCTCGCCGATGGCCACTGTCTGCGCGACCAGGTGTTGGATGCCTGTAGTTCGGTAACCGGATCCCATAATGCCAACACCCGCGATACAAGCATGGAAACCCTGTTGGCACTCGTGGCCGCCGGCGACGGCGTGACCCTGGTTCCCGCCTTGGCGAGGGCCTCTGGCGGCCGAACGACCAGTACGTTTGTCACCCGGCCCGAGGCATCGCGCACGGCCGGAAGAATGGTGCGCCTGGTCTGCTGCGCCTCTTTTCCACGAGCAGATTTGGTGCGCCGGCTCACCAATATTATCTGCGCCAGCGTGCCCAAGGAGATTGTCAAAGTCTCAAATTAGCCTGCCGGCACAAGTGGTTTGATTTTACGGAACCCGTTGCATGTCGCGATCCGGGCTACGCTTCGCAGCACGTTTACGCAAAGTGAGTTCGCGGCTCCGACTCAGAGCACAATATTGTCGTGTTGCAGGTCGACGGCTCGAACTTTCTCTGGATCGTCAAAATCCTCGGCGCTCATCAGCTCGTAGGCGGCAAATAGATTTTCCAATCCGCCCGGTTGAAAAAGCGTCAGCATCTTCGCGGGCCGGAGACATCGGACGGCGTGCGGCGCGTTTGGTGGCACGGGAAGCGTATCCCCCTTTTGAGCCTCAATTTTCCTCCCATCGATGGTGACCTCGACTACGCCGTCAATGATGAAGAACGTCTCTGCGTGATCTGCGTGTTTATGAAGCGGGAGCACAAAATCTGAGGTCAAATTATCCTCGATCATGCTGAACAGACCGCCAGACTCCTCAGCAGATACCTTTAAGAAGGCATGGTCGCTTCTCCATTTGAACTCACGACCTTCATTAGATTTTACGTAGATCATCCCAACCACACCTTTAGCGACCGTTTCAATGGCTAGGTATTATCCTTTTAGGCATGGCCGATCCAGTTCAGGCACGAGGGCGAACCGGACTCTTCCTGTACACGTCCACTAATGGCTTCAGTGACAATCGTCACTGGCGGACCGCTTGCCGTCCGATATCGTCTGTTTGCCGCGATATGCCGCTCCCAGGCGCAGGACGAGGCGTACGACCAGGCGATTCGACGATTATGACAAGCAGACCAAGCCCAGTTTCCGTCGGGATCGACAGACCGCAAGGTCGCGCCTTTCTCCCGCTCACGTTAAAGAAGACGAAGCCAATCTTTCACAATCGCCGTATCGCGCGATTATTGCACCGATGGCTAACGAAGTTACGCTTGGCATGAGCGCGAAGCGATGACCTAAGGCCACCTTCCTCGTCAGGCCTCTGAGGGCATCCGGAACGGGGAATTTTGTTAGCTCATTCGACGCGTAGACTATGACCCCGGTGACCCTGTGTTATGGGGGTTTCCCCCAGTCACTCATCTGTGATCTTGAGAGTATGCTGGTATTGGATCTTAGAAGGAGACGGCAGCAAATATCGGGACAGTCCGGTCGATAGCTCCAGGGGGCTTTGGGCGGCGCGATAGTCCTGGTTGAATGCGGCTAAGTACGCATGAAACAAAGCCCGGCGGTCGGAAGCGAGACGCAACAGCGCTTACGCGATAGTGAGGGGACTAAAGCGGCGATTTTCGCAGCCGCGGGTGAGAGCACTATCTTAATAGATGCAAACGGCTTGGTTCTTGACGTGAACGAAGTCGCTGCCACACGGCTCGGACAGACGGTCGAAACGCTCCTCGGCAAATCGATTTTCGATTTCATGCCACCCGAAACGAGAGAATCGCGGCAGGCATTGCATAAGGAAATGATCGAGTCCGTCCGTGGCCCCATGACAACAGTAGATTGCCGTGATGGCAGTTGGTTCGAGACCAACGCCTATCCAATCATGGATGACGACGACCAGGTCCAACAGATCGTGTTAATCGCGCGCGACGTTACGCAACACAAGCACACCGAGGAAGCGCTTCGCGTTACCCAGACGGAGCTCGAAGCGCGAGTCGCCGATCTCGCCAGATCTAACGCGCAGTTAGAGGCCACACAAAAGAGTATGCATGCGATGGTCGACAACATTGCACAAGGACTCGTGGTCTTTGAATAACGCGGCTGCGTGGCGATCTGGAACGATCGCTATGTGGAATTGATGGAGTGGCCGCCGGGGATGATTCAAGTGGGCGTCTCAGATCAAACGTTGATTAGACACTCAGCCCAGCTTGGCTGCTTTGGGCCGGGCGATCCCGAAAAGCTGGCTTCGGATTACATCCATAAATCCCGTGTCGATAATATCATTCAAGGCGATCTACTCATGCCAAGTGGTCGGATTCTCGACCATCGGCGTCGAACGATGCCCGGCGGCGGTTGGGTCACCACTTTCACCGATATCACCGAGCTCAAACAGGCTGGCGATGAAATCCGCGCCCTGGGCGAAGAGCGTGAGCAAGCCCGGGTTCAACTCGCCAGCGATGCTGCACGGGTGGCGACGTTGGATGCGGTGGCCGCAAGGTCGGCGACGGAAGCCAAATCGTCGTTCATCTCAAATATGAGTCACGAGTTGCGTACGCCGCTTACCGGGATGCTCGGCTTTGTCGAACTGATGGATCGCGAGACCCATGGGCCGATCGGCAACCAGAAATATCGCGAATATATAGGGCTGATATGGAAGAGCGGCCGCCACGTGCTCCGGCTGATCAACGATATCCTCGATTTCTCGAAGATCGAATCCGGTCGCCTCGAGTTCGACATAGCGCCCTTCGATCTTGCCGAAGTAACCGAAGATGCGATCGAAATTTTTTCTGGCCGGGCCCACGAACAAG
>CAUZWH010000197.1:0-6048 GCA_963583675.1 Alphaproteobacteria bacterium | reverse complement strand
GATCGGTACCCCAGTTTGAAGCGATACCGTTGGCCAAAAAAACTTTTGTGTAGAGGAGCAGTGCTTCTGCGAACCCTTGCGCGAAGAGGTGTGCAACCTGCGACGTGGCACTTGTCGGTATGGCCAACGTCCTGCGAGGTTTGCCGATCCCATCCGACTGCTGAGCTGCCATAGTGCGCACAGATAGTGCTCTCATGCGTTGCCAACGGGCATTCCTAGACGGTGTGCGTTGAGCGCACCGCGACACCAGATGCCATGAGCGGCGGGCATGCCACCACTACAGGGGCCTCGATTAGTGTTCGCGGTGCGTTCGTTTGAGTTGAGGTCGATAGGATTGCTGAAGGAAAACCGTCATCATCCTATAATTTACTGCCGCTTCCGGGCGGTTTTTTAGCTCTATTACGATCCCGTTTGGCTCGGCGCTTTGGCTCGATCGCCATCCGCATTTCTCGGGCTTTAAGGCAGCACTGTCGTATCCATGACACCCTCGGAATATTTGATCAACTAACTTTTCGCTACGGAACGCGTCTATTTTTATTTCGAATCCATGTGTTGAATATGTAAGAACCGGCAGGACGCGGGTGTCGGCTATTCATGCCGGGCATGTGCGCGTCCGCGATCACGTATTCGTTTATAGCATGCTACTAGGTCGGCTCTAAAGCCGAAGGGAGGAATTGCGATGCAGTATCAGGGCTACGACCGCGAGGGCCTCGACGCACAGTATTTCATGCGCACTCGCCACCCCGAGTGGGAAGATTACTTCAATGAGTGGGAGGCTTGGAGCGTACGAGTCCGCGAAGAGCGGCCCTGCTGCCTCGATGTAGCATTTGGAGACGGCCCTGATGAAACAATTGATATTTTTGTGGCATCCGCTTCGAACGCACCCATCCACGTCTTTATTCACGGTGGCTATTGGCAGGCGATGAACAAAACCGATTTTAGCTATATCGCCGATGGTTTTGTCGATGCCGGTGCGACATTAGTTGTGGTCAACTACACGTTGGCGCCGGATGCGGATATCGATGAGATTGTCGGTCAGTGCCGCGCGGCGTTGGCGTGGGTCTGGCGAAACGGCAACGATATTGGTGATCGTGACCGAATTTTCGTATCGGGACATTCGGCCGGTGGCCACTTAACGGCAATGATGATGGCGACCGATTGGTCTGGGCTTGGTATTGATCTACCGGCTGATCTGGTCAAGGGCGGGTGCACGATCAGTGGCCTATTCGATCTTGAGGCCATGCGCCTGTGTTACGTCAACGACAAGTTACAACTCACCAAGGATCAGGTTGCACTGCAAAGTCCCATCCATGTTCCGCCGACCCGCGTCGCCCCGCTAATTATTGCCGTTGGCGGTGACGAAACCGAAGAATTTCACAGGCAAGCGAGTGAATATGCGCGCCAGTGTCAGAAAAACGGACTGTCGCCTGACGTCATGACGCTCCCTGGCATCAACCACTATTCAATTGTCGGGGCGCTCGGAGAACCCGATCACGACCTCACCCGCGCGATTCACGACCAAATGGGGCTTGGTTAGCGGGGTCTGTCTAGTCGGCCCGGGAAATGCTGCCCAAACCTTCTTGCGCGATAAACGTAACTAAATTGGGTTAAATTCACTTTGCCGTGTTTACCTATTTCCACCAGCCTCAAGCATTGTGGGGGCGCTGGCGCGTCATATTAACCTTTCAAGACTGTGGCTGAACAATCAGACTCGGTTATGGCAAAGAACAAGCGAATATTACTGGTAGACGATGACAATGAACTGCGTGGTTCGTTGGTCGAACAACTAGAACTTGATGACGAGTTCACAACCGACCAAGCGACGTCAGGCGCTCAGGCGCTGGAGATCGCCCAATCGGAACACTACGATTTGGTTTTGTTGGATATCGGCCTTCCCGACCTAGACGGTCGGGAAATCTGCCGTATGTTGCGAAAATCGGGACTTAGTGTGCCTATTATCATGCTGACCGGTGCCGATACCGATTCAGACATTATTCTCGGCCTCGATGCCGGTGCCAACGATTACATCACGAAGCCATTCAAGTTAAGCGTCTTAATGGCGCGGATGCGTGCGCAACTTCGTCAACACGATCAAAGCGAGGATGCCGTTTTCGCGATCGGTCCCTATACGTTCAAGCCAAGTTTAAAGCTGTTGCTTCACGCCGATACCGCGCAAAAAACTCGGCTTACCGAAAAGGAAACCTTGATCCTAAAATATCTCTATCGGGCCGGCAATAAGGTCGTTCATAGGGGCGTTTTATTAAGCGAGATTTGGGGTTATAACGCGGGTGTAACCACTCATACGCTCGAAACTCATATCTATAGGCTACGGCAGAAAATCGAAGACGATCCGGCCAACGCGATCCTTTTGCTCACCGAACCGGGCGGTTACCGACTCAACCCCTAGATTCCTACCCTCAGCCTTCGAGCTCGGCTTAGCGACCCGCGAAACGCGGCGCGCGCTTCTCAGCAAACGCCAGCGCACCCTCCCTGGCATCGTCGGATCCAAAACACGCGACGACTTCGCTGCGCGCCGCCGCTTCATCCAAAGACCCGCGTGAGATATCGACGATTGCGCGTTTCATTCCCCGTATGGCAAGCGGGGCGGCCTGAGCCAAACGATCGGCGATTTCATCCGTCGTCGGCCCAAGTCGCTCGCGGGTTACAAGATCGTCGAGATAACCCCACGCAAGGAGGTCGACATCGTTGATCTCCTTGCCCAACAGAAATATTTTTCGCGCCGCTGACGGTCCCAGCCTTTCCACGCACCGCTTAAGACCGTTGACGTAGTAATACACCCCGAGTTGTGCCGCCGGAACGCGCAGCCGCATGCCGGCGACGCCCACCCGAAAATCGCAGGCCAAAGCAAGGTCGATGCCGCCGCCGTAAACACTGCCATTGAGCGCACATATCGTCGGTAGGGCTAGCTTTTCCAAGCGATCAACCACCACTTCGAGGGGGTTGGTGGTCCAGTCCGTGGTTTCGATATCGCCGATGTCAAAGCCCGCGCTGAAGGTTTTGTGGCCGGTACCGGTAATCACTAGAACACGGAGATCTCCGTTGGCTTCCACCTCGTCGAGTATGCGGGAGATTTTCGGGAGATCGGAGACCTCGATTACGTTGTGCTTAGCAGGGTGGTTTAGGGTGATCGTTGCGCGTGCGCCCTGGAATTTGATTTCCGCCAATGCCATCGTATCTCTCCTTCATTGGTTGACGTTCGTGCGCTGACGCAATTTTGCGACGTGCTGCCTGGGCTAGCATACGTAATTATGCTTTTACGCCAGTGGCTATTACCCCATATAACATTTGGCAGAACGCACGTAATAATAGGTAGGGTGGCTGCTTGGTCGACAATAATGATTTTTACGTTCGCTTCTGGGGGGTTCGCGGAAGTATCGCTTGTGCAGGGCCGGAAACTGTCCGTTATGGCGGGAACACGTCATGCCTGGAGATCCGCTGTGGCGAATATCTCTTAATGTTCGATGCCGGCACTGGATTTCGTTATCTTGGCAATGCGCTCGTCAAGGAAGCGCCGATACAAGCCGATCTCTTCCTCACCCACACCCATCTTGACCATGTCGTCGGGCTTCCGTTCTTTGTCCCCGGGTTTAATCCGCAGAACGAATTTCGCATCTGGGCCGGTCATCTGCTTCCGAACCATACAATTCGTGAGGTCCTTGGCGCCATGATGATGGCGCCGTTGTTTCCGGTGCCGCTCGAGATCTTTCAGGCCAAGATTGGTTTCCACGACTTCCACGCGGGCGAGACCATTGCCCCCAAGCCGGGCGTGATTGTCCGTACCGCACCGCTCAATCACCCCAACAATGCGACCGGCTATCGGATTGAATTCAACGACCAATCGATCTGTTATTTGACCGATACCGAGCATAACGCCGATACGCCTGATCAAAAAATCCTGGATCTAATAGAGGGCGCCGATATTGTCATCTATGATTCGATGTACACGGACGAAACCTTTCACGGCCGCGAAGGCTGGGGCCACTCAACGTGGCAAGAGGGAATGCGGCTATGCGACGCGGCAAACGTTAAAATGTTCGTCATCTTTCATCATGATCCGGACCATGACGACGGCTATATGGATGAGGTCGCCAAAGAGGTAAGTCAGCTGCGGCCTGGATCGATTGTTGCGCAAGAGGGCATGGTACTAAGGCCGTGACCGGTGGGCAGGCGTCCGTGCGCTTTTGCCGAGATCTAACCTCATGAGCTTTCGTCGGCTGCGGATGGGACTCGCGACCATTCTTGGCCTATCGCCGCGTGGCTTCTTCATTCCCTATCGCTACGCATCGCAAATCTCACCGTCCGACCGGCGTATCTACCACCATATCGCCGCCAGCTTTGGCGCCGCTACGCCCGACTTCGCTGCGATACTCGACATCGTCGACAGTTATCGCGCCGGCCTCCTGGCGATAACAGCCGAGGGCGAACCACCGCACCCGCGATGGGGTCAAGACTGGTTCCCGGCTCTCGACGCCGCGGTGCTCTACGCGCTCGTGCGCCATCACCGCCCGGCCCGGATTGTTGAGGTCGGATCGGGGCACTCGACACGTTTTATCGCCCGTGCGCTGGCCGACGAAGCTTTCGATGCCGCCGTAACGGCGATCGATCCGGCGCCTCGCGCGACGATTACCGACTTACCGATCGACGTCATTTGTGAGCCCATTCAATGCGTCGATCCCGCCGCAATCGGCCCGCTCGAAGCCGGAGATTTCCTGATCGTGGATTCGAGCCATATACTCATGCCGGGCAGCGACGTCGATATCATCGTCAACGATATCCTGCCGCGGCTTCCCGCCGGCGTTTTCGTCCATATACACGATATTTTTCTTCCCGATCCATATCCCCAACACTGGGCGTGGCGGGGTTACAACGAGCAGGTTGCGATTGCCGCGATCGTCGATGGCGGTAGATCGTACGCGCCGGTGTTTGCCAGTCACTATGCTCGACAAGTTCTCGGTCAGCGCTTAGCCGCGTCAGTTATTAACGAGCTTCCCAGCCCGACCGGCGCATTCGATTCGAGCTTGTGGTTGAAAAAAAACTGATACGGGTTTCGGGAATCTTTTGTGGCCTATAGCGGAAACGTTGGATGGTCGCCAACCCGCGCACGCCTGAGATCGCCACCAGGATTACCAGTTCGGAAGAACGGATCGAGCCGGGTCAGTGTGAAATCCGGGTCGCCGCGATTCTGCAATGCGACGTGCGTGGATTCACGATGCTCGCCAAGAGTTTGCCGGCCACCGACGTGATCCAATTGTTGACCGAATACGAAAAACGATTGGTGCCGGTCATCCAACGCCACGGCGGTAGCATCAATAAGTTTATGGGTGATGGCATCATGGCCACCTTTGACGCCGTGGTGCTGACGAAAACCTATGCTGCCGATGCGCTCCGCGCGATCGACGAGCTGGTTAAGTGTGCCGCCGACGGGGCCGCCGAGCGCCGGGCACAGGGTCAACAAGTGTTGACGATAATATTTTCAGCGGCCCACGGACAGGTGGTGTTTGGCGCCGTTGGCGATGAAACGCGCCTGGAGTACCCCGTTATCGGTGATCCGGTGAACCTCTCGGCAAAAATTGAGCAACACAATAAGGAGACCGGCACCGCAGCGCTTACGATAACAGCGGGCATCGAAATTGCTAGGGGTCAGGGATTCGAGCCTGGTTGGGAGATTGGCCGTTTGCTAAACGCCGCCATTGTAGGCGTCGCTGATCACGTCAACCTTGTTGTGTCGGCGCCGTGAACCGGGGTAACTTTAGAACCGCCAGCCCCGATCTATCGCGGTTCTGTTAAGGTTAATACCCGCCTCTACTCGGCACGTTACCTAGATTTTGATACCAAAGTCGCCCACGCGAAGTTCAACTATTGTGTGAATGAAGGTGCCGCGACATCGGGGATAATTGTCGGTGAAAGATGCAGGGGTGGCGAGTGTGGATAAACGAGTTTCTCCTCGCGGACAAGGTCATCTCACTGCTTTGGGTAACGCTGGCCCCATCGCTAGCGATTGTTCGAACCCGCCGGTTGCGGGTCTGC
>CAUZWH010000196.1:0-6049 GCA_963583675.1 Alphaproteobacteria bacterium | reverse complement strand
CGTTCGCCTCATAATTCGCGCCGTCCTGCTGATCGGAGTTCCGATCGTCGCGATCTATCTCGGCGCCCAGTATTACGTCGAGAATGCGCGTTTCGTGACGACGGAGAATGCCTACGTCAAAGCCAATTTGATCGCGGTCAGCGCCGGTGTATCGGGCCACGTCACGCGCATGTTGGTGCGCGGTGATCAGCGGGTCACGGCGGGCCAGCTCTTATTTGCGATTGATGACGAACCCTTCCGCATTGAACTTGCCCGCGCCAACGCTGCGCAGGCTCAGATACGCAACACGATCCTGGGGTCGCGCGCTGGCTACTTCGAAGCGCAGGCCGATCTCGAGGAGGCCGAAGAGCAGGTTGCGTATAACCAACGCCTTTTCGAGCGGCAGAAAAAGCTTGCTAAGAAAGGTATCTCCGCAGGTTCGAAATACGATGAGTCGGAAAACGATCTGGCACTGGCTAAACGACGGGTACGCGCGCGGCGCGAGCGCTTGCGCGGCACCCTTGCCGATCTGGGTGGCGACATTAACCTCAAGATCGAGAGCCATCCAATGTTTGTCGAAGCCCAGGCTATTCGCGAGGCCGCGGAGCGCAACTTTCGCAACGCGCTGGTTTATGCGCCAACCGACGGCATCGTCGGCCGGATCAGCCTGCAACAAGGCGAGTATGTCGACGCCGGCCGGCCGTTATTTCCGATCGTCCAAACGACGAACCTATGGGTCGAAGCTAACCTGAAGGAAACCCAGCTCACCCATATTGTGCTTGGCCAACAGGTCACTGTCGTCGCTGACGCCTACCCCGACAATACGTGGAGGGCGACCGTCCGAAGTTTCAGCCCCTCGACCGGCGCCGAGGTGGCGATCCTGCCACCTCAAAACGCGAGCGGTAACTGGGTCAAGGTCGTGCAGCGGATTCCGGTCAAGATAGAGATCGATCAGTCCCAGCATGATGTCGAGTTGCGCCCGGGTATGACGGTCGCGATCAGCATCGATACCGAGCGTGAAGTCACGCTCATCGACCTGGTCAATTCCGCATTTGCGTGGACGAAACTGAGCAAACCGCTAATAACCGAGCCGCCCGCAAGCAAGACCTCACAATGACCGTTACCGGCGGGGCACGCCCATCGGCCGAGATCAACCGGCCGATGATCCTGGCGACGATCACGCTGTCGACAATGGTGGTGGTGCTCGACATGAGCATCACCGTTATTGCCCTGCCGCATATGCAAGGTGGCCTATCCGCCACCGCCGATCAGGTCGCTTGGGTGATGACCAGCTACATCGTCACGATGTCGATCATGATTGCCTATACCGGCTGGCTGGCGAGTCGCATCGGCCGCCGGCGCCTATATATCGCATCGACTGTATTATTCACAGTAGGCGCGTTGCTGTCTGGCAGCGCCGACTCGCTGACCGAGCTGGTGATTTACCGATCGCTCCAGGGCGCTGCCGCTGCGCCGGCGTTCCCACTGGGACAGGCCATCATCCTCGACACCTTTCCCCGTGAGCGTCACGGCCAGGCGTTGGCTTATTGGGGAGTTGGCATAATGGTCGCCCCGGTTACCGGACCCATTCTAGGCGGCTATATCACCGAGATCTTCGACTGGCGGTGGGTATTTTTCCTCGGCGCACCACTCGGCATCACCTCGGTCCTACTGGCATCGAAATATTTGATCGATGTCGGAGAGGACCGACAGCGCAAGTTCGATTGGCTGGGATTCATCGCGTTGGCCGCAGTGCTCGGCGCTGCCCAGCTGATGATGGATCGGGGGCAACGGGTCGGCTGGTTCGAATCAACCGAAATCGTCATCGAGGCGACGATCGTTGCGTTGGGCCTATACATCTTGATCGTTCACATACTGACCAGCAGGAACCCTTACCTGCCGCCAGCCCTGTTTACCGACCGTAACTACATGCTCGGTTTGGTGTTCTCCTTTGTGCTCGGCACCTTTGTTCTGTCCGGTAATTATGTACTGACGCTTTTCCTGCAAAACATTCAGGGCTATCCGGTGATGTCTGCCGGCATGATCCTGACGCCGCGGGCGGTCGGAACGCTGGTCGCATTGATCGCGGTTGGTCGCCTAATCATGCATCTCGATGCGCGGATTCTCATTGCCACGGGCTTTGCCGCCACCGCGGTGTCTTCGCTGATGCTGGCCCAGATCAATGCCGACGTTGGCGTCTTGCAGTTCTCAATCGCCGCCTTCCTCAACGGGTTCGGTACCGGCTGTATCTGGGCACCGATGATGACGCTGATGTTTTCGACGTTACACCGGCAATACCGCACCGAGGGCTCCATGCTGGTCAACCTAACCCGCAGCTACGGCAGCGGCCTCGGCATCTCAATCGCTGCTGTCGTCCTCACCCGCTCGCAGAGCGTTGCCTATTCCGAACTCACTGAGTACATCACGCCTTATCGTGAGGCCCTTCAGCTCCCCGACGCCGCCGGCCAGTGGAGCCTCGAAACCGCCAGCGGGCTCGCCGCATTGCAGGTTGAGGTTTCCCAACAGGCCTTTATGTTCGGCGTTCTCAACAATTTCCTATGGGCGTTCGTAGCCGCCGGAATTGCCCTGCCGCTTGTCGCCCTGTTCCGCCGCGACGCCGAAGCAGCCAACTAGCCCGACCTCGAAAGATCTGCTCGATGAACAACGCCGATCTCATCGTCCAAATACTCAAGGCATCCGGCATAAAACATGGTTTTGGCATCCCGAGCGGCAATGTGCTGCCGCTGATGGAGGCGATGCGCACCGGCGGCATCGATTTCGTGCTTACGGCGCATGAGGGCTCGGCCGCATTTTGCGCCGACGTGAGCGGACGCATGACCGGCCGCCCCGGCCTGTGCATCGCCACCCTCGGGCCCGGCGCCACTAACCTCACCACCGGAGTCGGCAGCGCGTTCCTCGATCGCTCGCCTTTGCTTGCGATCACGTGCAATTTGAACGTCAATCAGCTCGGCCGCCGCATCCAGATGTACATCGATCACCACGCCTTGTTTCAGCCGATTACGAAAGCGAGTTACAGCCTCCGCCCGGGTGAAATCGTCGCCACCGTGAAAGCCGCGATTCAGGCGGCGCTGAGCGAACCACAAGGACCCGTCCACCTCGATTTGCCGGAAGACGTCGCGTTGGCCCCGGCTGACGAGCTTGCGTCGGCGATCGTTGACGGTGCGATCAGGGGAACCCCCATCCCACAGGCCGTCGAAGATGCGGTTTTTGCGAAAGCGGAGCATCTGATCGGCGCCGCGAAACACCCCGTCGCGGTGATTGGCGCCTCGGCAATGAGGATGCCCGACCCGGGCGCACTTCGACGCTTCGTTGAGAAGCACAACATTCCGTTCGCTACGACAACCATGGCCAAAGGGTTGATCGATGAAGATCATGCCCTCGCCGTTGGCTGCATTGAACGCGCCCGGCGCCAAATCCAGCGTGAGTTCCTCCGGCGTGCCGATCTCATCATTGGTTTGGGCTACGACACCATCGAGGTTGAATACGAAGCTTGGATCGGCCACACCTCGCTCTTGCAAGTCGACATTGAACCGGTCGATATCGTCGGCAGCGTCAACCTCGCCTGCGAAATCGTTGGCGACCTCGATCATTCGCTCGCTCGGCTCGCGTCGATTGTCGCCACACCGAACGAATGGGAATCCAGCGCTCTCGAGACGCACCGGCGAGCCTTTAATCAAGCCCTTCGGCCGGCGGCGGATGACCTCACACCCCACGAGGTCATCGACCTTATCCGCCAGAACCTGCCCGCCGATGGCATCCTCGCCTTCGACGTCGGGGCGCACACCCATCAAATTGCCAGCCAGTGGACGGCACACGCGCCGCGCACGTTCCTGATCACCAATGGCTGGTCGTCGATGGGCTTCGGCATCCCCTCGGCGATCGCCGCCAAGCTCGCCGCGCCCGACAGGCCCGTTGCCTGCTTGATCGGCGATGGCTGTTTTCAAATGACTTGTGGCGAGCTCGCGACTGCCCAGCGCCTCGGGATCGCTCTACCGATCGTCGTCCTGGACGACCGCAGTTTGAGCCTTATCAACGTCAAACAAATCAAGCGTCAATATGGCAATTCCGGGGTGAACCTCGACGATGGTAACCTTACCGAGCCGCCCACCCATTACTTCGGAGTCCCGGTCCGCACCGCCAATAATGCAGCCAGCTTCGCGGTCGCCTTTACCGCAGCGCTCGCTGCTTCCGGCCCGACCGTGATCGAGGTAAAGGTCGATCCAGCGCACTACCTCGAAACGGTATTCGATTAGTCTAGTGATATAGCCGCCGTGGCTTTGCCACGTCCATTTCTGGGGTTTGGCGTTCGTCGCAAACCCGCGCCTGACTTATAGTCAGACTGTTTTTGACCCTCCTTTTCTCAGGCCGGGCCTGTGCTGAGCACCTTCCTTAACGACGTTTTGCCGGTGTTTGCGATTGTCGCGATCGGGTTCGCGGCCGGTTGGAGCAAACTATTCGATACCGCCTCGGCCACCGCTGTGAACCGCTTTGTTTTCTATTTTGCTCTCCCCGCGCTGGTATTCCGGTTAATCAGCAACGCGCCCGTCGATCGATTCGAATGGAAATTGCTGCTGGCCTATCTGATCGCCGAGATCGCGCTCTACGCGATCGGGTTCGCTATCGCGCGCTTCGGATTTCATCGATCGCGCATCGAAAGCCTGCTCTTGGGGATGTCGACCGCGTACGTCAACCACGTCTTCTTTATCTTACCGGTCGCACGTCAATTATTCGGTGATGCGGCAGCGCTGCCAATCGTCGCGATCATCACGGTAGACTCGATTGTCGTACTTGCCGGAACCGTTTTGATCCTCGACACGGCGAGCGGCAAGGGCGAAGGCATGTCGATGCGGCGGCTGTTCGGCTCGTTCGCCAAGAATCCGCAGATCATCGGCATCGCTGCTGGCGTCGTTGCGAACCTCATCGGGCTTCAAATCGGTGGCGGGTTTGAGTTTTTCCTGCAATTTCTAGGCGAAACCGCTGCACCGTGTGCGTTGTTTGCGCTCGGCGTTATCCTAATCTCCCAGAAAGACGAAGTTCAGTTCCTCCTGCCGATTGCTATGTCGGGCCTTAAATTGATCCTGATGCCGGTGGTGGCATGGGCCCTGATTGTAACAACGTTCCGCGTCAGCCCAGAGTGGGCCGATCCAGCGATGCTAGTAGCTGCCGGACCCGCCGGAATGATGTCGTTTGTGCTGGCTATACAATACCAAGTGCCGGTCGCAGCGATCGCGCGCACGATCCTGATATCGACGCTGGCGTCTCTACTGACGCTAAGCGCAATCATCCATCATATCTGATACGACCGGCCCGGCCGAGGTTCGTCGGCGTGCGTCAAGATTGGGTAAAACGCTGACTGAGCGACTGCCGTGCTGACGGTAAGTAGTTGAGACTGGGTTCTGTCCTGACTCTCTTAATAGAATTCACCAAAACAAGACGACTGGTCATTTTGTACGCACAGATCGACCCTCTCACCCACTTTGAACCGGACCGAGCGAACGATGGCAAAATTAACCTTAACCAAAAAAATCCAAGCACCGATCGAAAAGGTCTTCGCGACCTGGAACGACGAGTATGCCGATATCTATAAATTCAGCCCCGGCCTGTCCCACTCCAAGTTTCTTGAGAATTCTCCTGTGCCGTCAGGCAAGGGTGCACTGCGATCTTAAGGATGGCAAAAACTGGCTCCGAGAGCGTGTCCTTAGTGTTTTCTCAAATAAGCAATTCGTGGTGGATATGTATGAAACCACGATGCCCTTGAAATCGGCCGTGGCCACCATCGACTTCAAACCTACCTCTGAAAAGCAAAGCGAGGTTACGTTCACCATGGAATTCGTCCCGACGATGGGGCTGCTCGGCAAACTCATGGCGCCGATGATGAAAATGAAATTCAAACCATTGTTGCAGAGCGTCTTGGACGGCAATGCCGCCTATATTGAGACGGGGCAGCAGACCAACGCCCAACGGTCCTTTCGCGGAGATCATCCAAGTCGGGCGGGGCGCTACCGGCGCCGTCCGGCTAAGCGCCGGCCTGCGATTCGTCCCAAGCGGC
>CAUZWH010000195.1:0-6050 GCA_963583675.1 Alphaproteobacteria bacterium | reverse complement strand
ACTATTTAGGTAGGACTTTACGGTTAGGATTTAGTCGCTACCGTCGCCGTCGATATCGACGATCCGTGCGAGGCGATCCTCGAAGACGGAATCATTGGCGAGTTGGTAACTGGCGATCGTACCCACGGGATCCTCTTCGGCGAATCCGCCAGCATCGACGGCATCCCCGAGGACTCCGTGCTGGTAACAGTTCGTGGGGGTCGTGAGCCAGGCGGCGCGCACATTGCGCGCCCCGCGCAGGACGATTCCATCGGGTAGCATTCCCGGCCGGCGTTCAGGATTTGCGGGTTGAAATTTGGTGCGTGTAATTGGCCAAACCGAGAGCGGCCAGCCTTGCACCCGAAAAAAATTACTATCTCGATCCTGTACCATCAGGCCGAGTCGATCGTTGGTCAGGATCCGCACGATATTGGGCTCGATCAAAAGGGTTTGGTGTTCTAAGCGCTGCGCGCCAGCGCTCTGGCCCGCTGTTGTTGCCAATAATCCGAGGCTAACGAAGGCGCAGATGGCCCGCGACAGACGCGACCCACGACCGATGCTCATGCCATAGCTAGAGTTGTGTAATCCGGTCCGGTTCACAATCGAGTTCGCTCCGACAGAAACTAACGGCGGCCTCGCGCGCACCGCTTTCGTTGTCGTGCGAATCACCAAGACAGACTCGTTGGCCGTCGCGCCATACCGACCATAAGAAATCCGTTTTGCCAGCTCTGGACCAGCGATCGATGATCACTTCGATCATTTGCGTAAGCCTGTGATCAGTCCTGTTCGGGCGTGTCGGTGAGTCTACGGCGTTGTTCGGCGGTCGCTTTCTCATCGATAGCCAGCGTGCTCGGCACCAGCACCACACCATAAAAACGCTCGGCTGCGTCGGCGGTCACGTAGCCTTGGCGAACGTCTTGCTGCACAAGTTTCGGTTCGCGGTCTAGCGGATTGCCGAATCCGCCGCCGCCGCCAGACCGTAGAACATAGGCATCACCCTTCTTCAGGCGGGCGGTCAATACTTTGCCGTTGGTGAACGAGGTTTCCTCCTCGCCGACCCGACGCAACCGAACTTGGTTGCCGGAACCATGACGACCACCGTCAAGACCCCAGGGCGCGCAGTGGACGCGATCGACCTGGGCGTTAAACGTGATGTCGTCAAGCGCGCGGACAACCTGTTCGCAACCGAGGCCGCCGCGATACAGGCCTGGGCCGCCCGAGTTATCGCGCAACCCATAGCGCTCGACCAGCAACGGATACTTCACCTCGACTTGCTCGGACGGACCATTATGGGTGTCGCCGTCATTGATCGGTATTGTCGCGGAAACGCCGTCTTCGGTTAATTTGGCGCCCCATCCACCGCCGAGCAAACCGCCGACATAAATGAATAATTTGCCATCGCTCGGACCAAAGCCGTTGACATTGACGGCCAGCAAATCGGCATGATGGCCGGCGATTACGCGGTCGGGGATGGCTGGCTCCAGCGCTTTGAAAATTGTGTCGATGACGGTCATTGGAAACGTCATCCACCAGCGCATGGGCGCCGGCTTTATGGCGCTGATAACTCGACCCATCGGTAGAATGATTTTGAGGGGCCGGAAGGCGCCATCATTGATGGGATAGTCGCGCGGCGAGGTCAGACATTTGAATGCGACCTGAACGCATGACCGACCCGCCGTTTCACCCGAATTATAGAATCCTTGGACCTGTTCGCTGACGTCGCTTAGGTCGACGGTCATCTCATCGCCCGCCACCGATACCCGCACGCGGATCGGGATCCGCTTGCCAATGCTAACCCCGTCGTCATCCATGAACGACTCGGCTTCGTAAGTACCGTCGGGAATATCTCGAACCATCTCGCGCGCCGCCGCTTCGCTCTGGTCCATTAGAACTTCGATGCTGGCCAACACCGTGTCTGTCCCATAGCGGTCCATCAGTTCACCGATTCGGCGCTCGCCGACCTTAATAGCCGCGAGTTGGGCGCGCAGATCGCCCATTGCACGCTCGGGCAAGCGCACGTTCATAGCGATAATTTCTTCGATCTCCTTATTAACCTCGCCGGCCCGGTGGTACTTCAGGATTGGGAGTTGCAGTCCCTCCGAGAAGATGTCGGTTGTCATGCCATCGAGCGTGCCGCCGATATCCGGCCAGTGCGCCATGCACGCCGCGAATGCGACAAGCTTTCCCTCGTAGTAGATCGGCAGCGAGAACGTCATGTGATTGAGGTGGCTGCCGGTGATGTAGGCGTCGTTTGTGAGCAATACGTCGCCGGGCTCCATGTTCTCCGGCCCAAACTTGGCGAGTTTCGCTTTGACGGTTTCGGAAAGGCCGCGAATGAACATTGGCAAACCCAGTCCGATGGAAATGGTTTCGCCTTTTGCCGTGAACAGCCCGACCGTGAAGTCGAGCGCTTCGTAGATGATCATGTTGTAGGCGGTACGCATCAACGTGAGTTTCATCTCGGTGGTCACGGCCTCGAACGCATTGCGAATGATCTCGGTCGTAATCGGATCCCCCCCGCCCTGGCGTGGTTCGCTGACCATCGATTGCTCTGCCGTGTTGAGACTCATGAGATTTGACCCCGAACTTCGATGACGAGATTGCCGAAGTCGTCTACTTCGACCCGATCACCGGGCAATACTACCGTGGTCGAGGCGTGTTCCTCGACCAGCGCTGGGCCGTCGATGCGGTTGCCGGCTTGTAATCCATCGCGTCGAAACACCGGACAGTCTGTAAACCCCCCTGCTTCGGCGAAGTAGACGGAACGGTGCTCGATGCGAGCGTCCGATGTCGGCTCGCTCGCGCCGCGTTCAATTTTTGCTAAGGGTGGTTTTGCCAACACGCCGGCGACGCTGGTTCGCAAGCTCACGATTTCAGCCTGTTCCTCGGGCGCGCCAAACCCGTAGCGGATTTCATGGGTGCGGTCGAAATGCGCCTTGATCGCCTCCTGATCGCCAGCAGCAAAGACATGGCCCGGTAGTGCAACCGTGACGGCGTGTTCTTGGCCGATGTATCGCATATCGGCGCTTCGGGTGACGACGACGTCGTTGGTTTTGACACGCACGTCTCGAACCAACGCATGGCCCTCGACTTCCATCGCGGCGTAGCGCGCTTCCAAGTCATCGAACGTCATGCGCCCGAGCGGGCAAAACCACGACTGGACGAAATCGTAGCGGACATCGGCAAACAGCATGCCAAACGCTGAGAAATGCCCGGGAGCCGGGGGAATAATGACCCGTTCAATACCGAGTTCGCGAGCAAGGGACGTCGCATGAAGCGGCCCCGCACCACCATAAGCGACCATGCCGAAGCCTACCCCCATGAGGCCCCGCTCAGTCGTCACGCCGCGCACCGCATTCGACATCGACGCATTGGCGATGCGGAGAATTCCTTCGGCGGCTTCGGTCACTGATAGACCCACCGGCGCCGCGATCTTCTCTTGCAAGGCAAGCTCGGCAGCCTTTTTGTCGAGTTTTAACTCCCCGCCTAGGAAACGATCAACGGCCAGCCGGCCGAGCAACAGATTGGCGTCGGTCACGGTTGGCGACGTCCCGCCGCGCCCGTAGCAAACCGGGCCTGGAACTGCGCCGGCGCTTTGCGGGCCGACCCGCACGGCGCCGCCGGCCGCCACGCGCGCAATCGAGCCGCCGCCGGTGCCGACCTCGAACACATCAATCATCGGGACCTGGACTGGGAGACCCTCGGCGTAGGGGCCAATCAATGCCGATCCGGTGGTTAGGGCGACGCCGTCATAGACCACACCAGCTTTGGCGGTGGTCCCTCCCATATCGAATGCGATCGCGTTTTCCATGCCGATCGCCTGGCAGAGGGCTTGGCTGCCGATCACGCCTGAAACCGGACCGGATTCTAGCATGCGAACACATTCACGTTTGGCGCGTTCCGGCTCGAAGAGACCACCGGTCGACTGGACGACCAGGAAGGTACCCTTGAAATCAGCATCTTCGAGAAATCCGTCGATGCCGCCGATATATTCTCTCACCTTCGGGCCGACATAGGCGTTGGTCGCGACCGTCGAGGTGCGCTCGAATTCACGATATTCCCGTGCGAGTTCGTGTGAGGCGGTAACAAAGAGGTCGGGGTAGGCTTCTTCGATGAGTTGTTTGGCGCGGATTTCGTGATCCGGGCGACGGTAGGAATGCATAAACAGGATCGCAACGGCCTCCACGCCCAGCGCTTCCAACCTGCCGGCTATCGCCAATACCTCATCGTCGATTAGTGGTTTGAGAACCTCGCCGGCCGCCGTTACGCGTTCGGAGATCTCAAAGCGCAAAGCCCGTTCAATTAGCGGTTGGTGTTTGCGAAAATAAAGGTCGTAGGAATCGGGTCGGTTGATCCGGCCGATCTCGTAGATATCGCGAAACCCTTCAGTGGTCAGCAGCGCGGCTTTGGCGCCCTTGCGTTCCAACACTGTATTGATGGCAATGGTCGATCCATGAAGAAACAGATCGACGTCGCTTAGACTTAGATCCGTCTTGTTAATGCTGTCGGCGATGCCGCCGACCAGCGCCTGCGGCGTCGACAAACTCTTACCGAAGATAAGCTCGCCGCTCTGCTCATCAAACGCGGCGATATCGGTAAATGTTCCGCCAATGTCGGCGGCGAGGCGGATCTGAGGTGAACGATCGTGGCTCACGGGACTTTTCAAAGATGGGCAAAAGGTGGAAAAAAGGCGGGCATAAGGTAGGAATGGTCGAGCACCGGCATCATAGCCGCCGTGTTTTAAAAGGGAAGATGGCGAACGCTGAGGGTAACAATCAATTGCGCCTTTGCGTGCCAACTAAGGTGGCTTACAGTTATCGCGGTGGAGCGATGAAAGAGGCGCCTGATAAGCCTCAAGATACCGCACCACTGTCGACCTATTTTCACGTTATGGGAGGCCTCTAATGAAGGCGAACCGACTAATTTCAAGTGCTATCGGCGCCGTGATTGCCGTAGCGATCCTCGCATCGAGCGGGCCGGTGCAAGCAGACCTTAAGATGAGACTTGAGTGGACACCGATCCTGATCCACTCCTGGTATTTCCTGGCCCAGAAGAACGGTTGGTACAAAGAAGAAGGCGTCCGAGTCACGTTCGAGCCCGGTGCCGGGTCGGTGAATACGACGCAGATCGTTGCCGCGGAGAGCCACGACATCGGTCAAGCGAGCCACAGTGCAATGACGGTCGGGCGTTCGAAGCAAGACCTCCCGGTTAAGGCAATCGCCTCGCTAATCCGCAGCAACGAGATGGGGATTTTGGTACCGAAGGGCTCGGGCTGGAAGTCGCCCAAAGATCTCGTCGACAATAATGTGAAGATCATCACATCGCCGGGTGGCTTCGACGTGCCGTTTTTCGAGGCGTGGTTCAGGTTGTCTGGCACCAACGTGAAGAAAGCGGATTTTCTCAACGTTTCCACCAAGCTGAAGGGGTCGACCTATATCGGCAAGACGGGTGACGCACTCAGCACCTCGCCGGCATATTTCAACGCCATCTTCGGGGCCGCACGGCCTTCAGACTTTTTCATGATGTCGGAAGTTGGGCTCAATATTCCCGGCACCGGCATTATCGCCAGCGAAAAAGCGATCAGAGAGAAGCCCGACGAAATTCGCGGCTTCCTAAAAGCCACGATGCGCGCATTCGATCACATCATCGGCGAACGTAACTACGAAGATGGTTACAACGCATTGCGGGAAATGCGTCCCGAGGTAAAGGCAAAGAAGAGTATTGTGATGGGCCAGTTCAAGGACCATCAACGCCTTGGCCTGTGGGTTACCGAAGCAACCACGGGCAAGCCCTGGGGCTATATGGCTCCTTCTGATTGGGCGACGGCGGTCAAAATCATGACCGATTCCGGCGTTATCAAAGCAGGGCACAACCCGACTGAATTTTATACCAACGAGCTCCAGCCGGCAGTCACCAACTAAACAACCGGCATAACCCGACTAAAGCGCCGCTCACTGAGCGGCGCTTTTTCTATTACAAGCTAAAGTTATTGTGCGGACGCCGCGCTTTAGGACTAACTGGCATTTTAGGAGGCACCATTGCGAGTTTTATCCACATTGAAATGGGCCGAG
>CAUZWH010000194.1:0-6084 GCA_963583675.1 Alphaproteobacteria bacterium | reverse complement strand
TTACGTCGCATTGGCCACATGCTGCCGTGGCGCATTAAATCTGCGCTACGACCGATCCTATCGCGGGGCGTTGTGCGCCACGAAATGTTGATGAACGAAGCCCTGGATTTCGAAGAAATCTACGATCGTTTTTTCCGCGACCAGCCGCGAGCATCGGTTTACGCCAAGGCAATTTCATCGCGCCATTTCGATGCTATCGGAACCCATACCTGCCAGATCCTGCTGGAGGGCCGTTACAACGACATCCTGCGACCGGGCGAACACTATCTATCGCTGGCGGCAAATTTCGGCAATTTGAGTGCGGTTATGGAGGAGTTCCAGGATCCGAAGCGACGTAACGCGATAGCAAGAGCCGCGCATGAACTGGCAATGGAAGCACACACGCATCGCCATCGCGTCGCCGCTATTCACGCCCTGGTTAGCTAAACGATCCAATGAGATCGCGAACCGCCTGGATGACCCTATCCTGTGCCGCACCATCTAGATACGGATGCATGGGTAAGCTCAGCACCTGAGATGCCAGTCGCTCGCTCACCGCTAGTCCGGTTGAGGCGGTTGGGTGATGGCTATAGGCGGGCTGCAGATGTAGCGGCGTTGGATAGTAAACCCGGGTTGGAATATCGATTTCCGTGAGGCCGCCTCGCAGCCGGTCGCGAGGCGGCGTCACAATCGTATAAAGCGCCCAGGCCGAGGCGTTGTCCTTAACTATGCGTGGGGTCTGTACACAATCGCCGAGCCCCGTGTCGTAGTTGGACGCGACCCGCTGGCGCGCTGCGATTTCGTCGTCAAAGATCGTCATCTTGGCGAGTAGAATGGCTGCTTGGATGGTGTCTAGCCGGCTGTTGATGCCGACGCGAGCGTTGTCATATTTGTCGATTCCCGCACCGTGGACACGGGCTGAACGCAGACGCGCGGCAAATTCCTCGTCATCGGTGAACAACGCGCCACCATCGCCGAAACAACCGAGCGGTTTGGACGGGAAAAAGCTGGTCGCCGTTACCCGCGCCAGCTTACCGACTCGTTGGTTGCCTTGCTGGGCGCCGAAACTCTGGGCGGCATCAGCGATGACCAGAAGGCCGGCCTCCTTGGCGATCGCCGAAATAGCGGCGTAATCCGCGGGCTGTCCGAACAAATCGACCGGGATAATAGCCCGGGGCGTCAGGCCCAGTTCGCGGGCATCGGCGATCGCAACTTCCAAACTCATCAGATCGATCAGGTGGGTCGCCTCATCGACATCGACGAAGACAGGCGTGGCGCCGGTGAGAACCACCACCTCGGCAGTCGCAACGAACGTGAACGAGGGGACAAATACCGCATCACCGGGTCCCACGCCTTCGGTAAGAAGCGGCAATAACAATGCGTCCGTACCGCTCGCGCACCCCACACACGCGGCGACACCGCAGTAATCCGCCAGTTGGCTTTCCAGCTCGCGGACTTCGGGACCGAGAATATATTGGCCGTGGTCCACGACACCGCCGATTGCCGCGTCGATTTTGCCGCGCAACCGGTCGCGCTGCGTGCCGAGATCCATAAACGCAACGGGTGCGAGGTTGTCCGAGAGAGCGGTTGATGTCACGTGTCTTGTCCTTCGCTTACTTCTTGGAGTTCGTTGGGCGCGATTTCGGCATAGCGCTGGCCGGTTCTCGGGCAGACTAGATTAGGTCCCAATCTCTCGCCGGCATGGCTCATCCAGCCGATCCGCCGGGCTGGCATTCCGGCTACGAGAGCGAATGGGGGGACATCTCTTGTCACGACAGCCCCGGCGGCGACAAAGGAATAGGCACCGAGTTCAACACCGCAGACGATTGTGGCGTTGGCGCCAATGGTTACACCACGCCGCACGTGGGTGGCGCGAAACTCGTCCTTGCGTTCGACCTCCGCGCGCGGGTTATTTACGTTCGTGAAAACGCAACTGGGTCCGCAGAAAACGCCGTCTTCAAGTTCGACACCGGTATACAGGCTCACATTGTTCTGGATCTTGCATCGATTGCCGATGACAACGTCTTGGCCAACCATGACATTTTGGCCCAAGACGCAATTCTCACCGATCACTGCGCCAGCAAGAACATGGCTGAAGTGCCAGATCTTCGTGCCCGTACCAATTTGGCAGGGTTGATCGACGCAGGCACTCTCGTGAACGAACACACCTGCCAGACCCGGCTGTGAAGCTGTCATTTGTGGCTATGCCCCATTCGGTCTTTATGGGGCGCGCGACGCGCGAGGGCAAGCGCTTGGCGGTCAAAGAAAAGGCCCATTCCGAAGAATGGGCCAAGTGAGTGCCCATAGGGCGGGGGTTGAACCCAAGTCACGAAAGTGGCTGGGGTCGCGAAACTAATGTGGCACGTTGGCATCGCGCCCGCGCCTCCCATTTCTTACAGGGTGACGTTGAAAAAACCGTCCTTATTACCGCTCAACGCTGGCCGTTAGTTCCGCGCTGTCATTGGCAAGACCCCCTGTCCCGCGTCGCCGATCTTGTCAACCACGTTGGTAAACTTCACAGGTCACCTAAGTTGTTGGCTATGCGGACTCGCCAAACTCGAAAAAGGGTAAATATGACGCCTAATCCCGGAGCACCAAGGATCCGATCGCTCCCTTGGGCTCGCCAGCTACCGACATGGTTGCGCCCGTTAGTAGCCATCATGTTCTTTCTCGCTGCCTGCTCACCAGTCGATCTCTCCCGTTTCAGTGACGCTGTGCGCCGTGTCGCGGATCGCGGTATCGCTGGGCCCGGGATAAGCGACGACAACCGCGGGATTGGCGGAACCGGAATCGTCGGGACGATTACCGGCTTTGGCAGCCTGCTCATTAATGGATTGACCGTCGATTTCGATCAGGAAACCGTCATTACCAATGATGGTGTGCTCGCGGCCGAAGAGGCACTAAAGATTGGACAGGTCGTCGCGATTGAAGCTACGACCCGCGGGGGGAAATTACAGGCGCGATCGATCGCGATAGCGAATGCCGTCTCCGGTCCAATCACGGCGGTTGTCGCAAGCGGAAATCAAATCGAAGTGCTCGGACAGACCGTTTCGTTGGAACCTAACTCCCTGAAAACACCGGCCCCGGTGAGCTTGCGAGCCGGCCAGTGGATCACGGTCAGTGGTTTGCGCAATGCCCAAGGGACGATTGTCGCAAGCCGCGTGAGCCCACGCGTGGTGGGGGGACGAATTAGTGTACGCGGCCCCGTAGCTGCGCGTACGACGACGGGATTCACGATTGGGCGGCTCAGCGTCGTTGCGCCGGCCGCAACTCGATCGGTGACGCCCGGGCGCACGATTCTGGCTGTGGGTGCGCTGACTTCTGCCGGGCTGCGCGCTGCACGGGTCGAGGTTGCCCCGAGCGTGCCGTTTGACGGTCAAGTCTCACGGATGTTCATAGAGGGTTACGTCGGACGCCGCGAAGGGCAAAAGGTTAATATCTCGGGAATCCAAGTCTCGGTCTCCGACGGCACTGCTGTGCTCGGCAAAGTCGATAACCAGCTCACAGAGAATGACCGGGTCACGATCGACGCTGTCCTTGATAATGGCGAGGTAATTGCAGAGACCGTCGATGCCTCCAATCCGATTGAACGTAGCGGCCAGTAGATAATTCTGCTCCGCGCAAGCCAAGCGCGTAAGCTTGGTGGAGAGTACCGCTGTCATGTTTCGCCTCTCTGGCTTTTCCAACATTCTTACGGCACTGAGGATCCGAAATTATCGGGTCTACATGGTGGGCAGCATCTTTTCGCTCACCGGCTTTTGGATGCAGCGCATCGCCATCGGTTGGTTGACTTGGGAACTCACCGGCTCAGGGTGGTGGCTTGGCATGGTGGCGGCCGCCGAGTTTCTTCCCAGCGTCATCGTCGGCCCATTGGCCGGTGCTGCGGTCGATCGCTGGGAGCCCATGCACGTTATTCGGGCGAGCACGGCACTGCGCATTGTTGTTTCCGTACTCCTGTTTGGTGTCACTGCGGTTGGCTTCGTAGATGTGGGTTGGCTATTTGCCATCAACGGCGTGCTCGGCGTCATTGCGTCGTTTAACCAACCGGCGCGATTGGCATTGCTCCCAAGCCTCGTGCACCGCGAAGCCCTGACCGTATCCCTGGCTCTAGATTCGGTTGTGTTTAACCTGGCGTTGTTCGTTGGGCCCGCGATCGCGGGGGCGCTAATATCGACCGGTGGCACAGCCCTAACCTTTCTCGTAACCGCGGGTACGTTTTGCGTGCAGCTTGCCGCATTGATGATGATCACCCTCTATGTTCGCGACCGAGATCGACAGAAAAAGGCCCAAAGTCTATTCAGTGATATGATCGACGGCTTGCGTTATGTCGCGCGCCATGAAGGCATCGCACCGCTTCTATTCCTGCACGCCGCTGCTTTTATTGGCGGTCGAGGCGTATTCGAACTGATGCCCGGTATTGCCGGCGATGTGTTTGCCGGCGGGGCCGAAACGCTTGCGCTCTTGACGTCGAGTATCGGGATAGGCGCTGTTTTTGGCGGTTTGTGGATCGCCCAGCGCGGCGTTGCCCCTGGTTACACGCGACTAGCTGTCGCGAGCGCGGCGGCATTGATGGCGGCACTGGGGTTGTTTCTGGCGACAACGACGTTGTGGGTCGCTGTTCCGGCGCTGGCGATAAGTGGCGCGGCGCTGATCGTGTTCAGCATCTGCACGTTGACGCTGGTCCAAGTCTCGGTCGACGCCGATATGCGTGGTCGCGTGGTCAGTATCTACGGCATCATCCTGCGCGGCGGACCGGCGATCGGTGCGCTTGGGATGGGGGCGGCATCAGAGATGATAGGAATGCGGTGGATAGTTGCACTTGGTGTGGCCGTTCTGTTCGCAGCACTGGTAGGAACGTGGCGTCGGCACGCGCTCATGGAGTCGACTCTAGAGAAATCGATCGCGCCGCCACTCAATTGATGGCCAGAAACGCCAGCCTCAGCAGCCGGTGCAACCCTCGGTCGGATGGCCGCCCGCTAACCAGCCTTTGCCATAGGTGCTTCCAAGCATCCCTTCCTTGATATTCTGAACAGCGGTAAAGCCAGCTTGTGAAAGTAGCTGCTCGGCACGCTTAGAGCGGTTGCCCCTCGCGCAAATAACCGCGATCGGCCGCGAGAGGTCGGCGCCAACCGCGCGTTTCACTCGCTCGAGGAAATCGGCATTGAAAATATTGGCCCGCGCGGCTCCCTGCGGCACGCCGGTTTCGCGCCACTCCGCCGATGTTCGCACATCTATTATCAGTAGTTCGCCGGCGGCGGCCTGCGTCTTCGCCTGCTCGGCTGAGATTATTTTTGAGCCCTCGCCCCGCGCGAAATCAGGCAGAAGAAAGATCACAAAAACCGAAAGGAGGCAGCCAAGCAGCGTCCGTCGGTGCGTCATAATAGGACTGCGAGAACCTGTCATCGGGCAAGCCTAAGCGGGTTCACCGCCGGGCTCCAATCAAAGCCGTGTGAAGGAATCGCGGATTGCCGCATGCCGGGCTCCCGAACCCGTGCTACCACTGACATCGAGGGGTTTTGCGAGGGTTTGGATGAGCGTACTTAAGGAACTTGCCGGGAGTAACCACGTTAATGCGCCCGGCCTCGGTATTTCCTGCCTGGTATTGGGCGGATTCTTCATCACGATGAATGATACCGCGATCAAAGCGGCATCGCCGGGTTTACCGGTTGGCGAGATCATGTTTCTGCGCGCTGTCGTTCAGTTTTCGTTGGTTTTCATTTACCTCGTTACGTTCCGCAGGTTTGGCGAGCTTCGGGTCGAACACCCCGTTGGCCAGGCGGGGCGCGCCACGGTGATGGTGGTCGCATCCTTTATGTTTGTCTGGGCGCTACGACTGTTGCCACTCGCAGATGCCACCGCACTGCTGTTTATCGCTCCCCTTATCATGACAGCGCTCGCACCGTTTTTTCTTGGCGAGAAAGTCGGATGGCACCGTTGGGTTGCGGTCGGCATCGGCTTCGCCGGCATGATCGTGATGCTGCGCCCAACCGGTGAGGGACTTCAGTGGGCCGCGCTGCTGGCGATTGGCGCGGCAACCGGGAGCGCCTTGCGCGATACAATCACCAGGCGAATCAGTTCCGGCGATTCGACGATTGCCACCTTGTT
>CAUZWH010000193.1:0-6106 GCA_963583675.1 Alphaproteobacteria bacterium | reverse complement strand
CTTCCCATTAACCACCTGCCGGCATATTGGCCACACGGCTTTAGTGCCGATGCCCGTACTTGGTTCGCAGCTAATATCAAGGGCGGTCGTCTCCTCGAAGCAACAATCGACATTGGCGGTGACAAACAGTCCACCCACCCTACCAGCGGTCCTGACATTGTCGTCGATTTCTCGTTTTCCGATTCGTCCATTTCTTTCTTGTCCGGGATACCGCCAGTGTCCGAGGTGTCAGGTAAGGGGAGAATCGCCGAGGACCGGCTGAACGTTAGCGTTAAGTCTGCGGCGCTAGGCAAACTCGATATTTCCGACGCAACCGTCAGTCTGACTGACTTGTCGTCCGACACACAGGAAACTGTGATCGAATTCGTTCTTCGCGGCGCGCTATCGGAGGTTTTGAGTTTGCTCGATGCGCCGCCGCTCGGCTTTGCAAGCGATCTCGGCCTGCCACCCGACTCCATCGGCGGTGTTGTTGCGGCCCGAGCACGTATCACGCTGCCGATCACCGAACAGGGGACACCTTTGGATCGCGTGAACTTTGCCGCAGCCGCCAATCTCGCCGATATTAGTGGCGAACTGCCATTTCCACCGATTGCCTTTGATCGCGGAACACTATCGTTTCGCTTGGACCGCAACGGATTTGACGTCGACGGTGCCGTGTTCGTCCAGGATACGCCTGTGACCGTCCAGTGGCGTCAAGATCTCGGTGCCAACGCTGGTGCCACCGGGCGTTATTTATTGCGCGCGCAGGTTGATGAAGCCGGTCGTGAACGCCTTGGTATTGGGACGCGAGGTGTTGTCGATGGGTTTGTCGACGTTACCTTGGATGTTGCCGCTGGTAACGGTGTATTGGAACGCGCGGTGGTCGACGTCAATTTTCTTGGGGCTGCATTAGATCTGCCGCTGCTGCATTGGCGGAAGACAAAGGATCGCCCGGCGCGAGGACGCGCGGTTGTGATCCCGCAAACCGACGGGTCGATTGTTGTAGAGGCGATAGAGTTTCGGGCTGATGACTTGGTTGCAACAGGACAGCTGGAACTCGACGCACAAGCAGCAATCCGAAGATTCGACCTTAATCGGCTAACGATCGGCGATTCTGACTTGTCGATTTCCGTGCGGCCTCGATCCCCCGACGGTTTCATCGTTGCCCTCGACGGGCGGCGACTGGATTTCAGCGACTATCTCGCCGACATTCTCGACGGATCCGATAGTGAGATGCCGCCCATTGAGTTGTCGATTCGCTTGGACGAACTCTCAATTGGTGAGGGCAAGGGTCTGAGTGGTATTGAAGGAAAAGCCCGCCACAACGGGACGCGCTGGACGGACGTGGCGATGTCGGGTCGATTCGGGGCAAATGGCAAGCCTCTCGAATTCACTATCAAATCCGAGAACGATACGCGACGAGTAAGTATTACCAGCGCTGACGCCGGGTCGGTCGCGCAGGCGATCGGGTTCTATGACAATGCGGTAGGCGGGGATCTTACGCTGACAGCGGTTATAGAAGATGACAAACCGGATGGCCCTATCAAAGGAACTCTCGAGATTAACGAGTTCACGCTGGTAAAAGCGCCAACGCTCACGCGAATCCTGACCCTCGCATCACTGGAGGGGATCCTCGAACTGCTATCGGGTGGGCAAGGGATTGCTTTTGCCAAGTTAGAGATGCCTTTCGAGCTGCAAAACGGCACCTTGAGGATTGCTGAGGGAAGGGCGTTTGGGCCGGCGCTTGGCGTTACCGTGGACGGCACATTCTCGCTCGCCACAGCGGAAGCCGACTTGGCGGGTACGATTGTCCCGGCCTACACGGTTAACTCGTTGCTCGGCAACATACCGGTGCTGGGAAATCTACTGATCGGAGGGAAGGGAGAGGGTGTATTTGCGCTGACCTATTCGGTTCGCGGATCGGGCGATGGCACCGAAGTGCAGATCAACCCGTTGTCAGCCTTGGCACCCGGATTTCTTCGCCGCTTGGTCACGCTCCTTGACCGCCGTCCCGGTCAATCGAAAGGTGATGGCGAGAATCCGAAAACGACGGCTGAGTAGCGCTCTTGGAAAATACCAACGTGTAACATTGGTATGGTACTCAAGAGGTGCGTTGGAGATCTTCTATTGAGCTTCACCGAGCCGTACGAGTGCATGACGCTTGCGACCGGCCGATAGCTTGATAACGCCTTCCGGATCGGCGTCGGTTTCGTGCACAAGGGCTCGTTCATCCTTAACCACGACGTCATTGACGCGCCCGCCACCGCCTCTAATTAGCCGTTTTGCTTCACCCCCAGATGCCGAAAGACCGCTGCGCTGAAACAGCTCAACCGCTGTGATCCCAGTGGCGATTTCTTGGCGGTCGATCATCACTGTTGGTAAACCATGCCCGGTGGTCCCGCTCTCGAACGTTTGTCGAGCTGTTTCCGCCGCAGCTACTGCCGCATCTTGACCGTGGCATAGCTCGGTTGCCTCCGATGCGAGGATTTTCTTGGCTTCATTGAGTTCCGATCCGTCGAGTTGCTCAAGCCGTTCGATCTCATCGTCGGGCAATTCGGTAAACAAGCGTAAGAAACGGCCTACGTCGGCGTCATCGGTATTGCGCCAATACTGCCAATAGGCATAGGGCGATAACATTTCCTCGTTCAGCCACACGGCGCCGGCCGCCGTTTTTCCCATTTTTGCGCCGCCGCTCGTCGTCAGGAGAGGCGTTGTCAGTCCGAAAAGAGCCCGGTTATCGATGCGGCGGCCGAGTTCAATTCCATTGACGATGTTGCCCCATTGATCGGAACCACCCATCTGCAGCGTGCAATCGTGGCGCCGGCTGAGCTCGAGAAAGTCATAAGCCTGCAAAATCATGTAGTTGAACTCGAGGAAAGTCAGCGGTTGCTCTCGTTCGAGCCGCAGCTTAACGCTATCGAATGCGAGCATTCGATTAATCGAGAAATGCCGTCCAACATCGCGTAGGAATGGGATATACGCCA
The DNA here is from genome assembly GCA_963583675.1 of Alphaproteobacteria bacterium. Lineage (GTDB taxonomy): Bacteria > Pseudomonadota > Alphaproteobacteria > SHVV01 > SHVV01 > CAUZWH01. The sequence goes on along the minus strand of CAUZWH010000193.1, from coordinate 3,143 downwards.
GTTCGTCCAGCCAATCGGCATTGTTGACCATGACCGCGTCTTGGGGACCGTCACCGAAGGTCAGAAAACGGGTAAATATCTGTTTTATACTGGTAAGATTGGCATTTATCTGAGCGTCGTCGAGCAGTTGACGAGATTCGTCCTTGCCTGATGGATCACCGACCCGTGTCGTTCCTCCCCCCATAAGAACAATCGGCCGATGCCCGGTTTGCTGCAGGGTTCGTAGCAGCATGATCATGGTCAGGTTGCCGACGTGCAGGCTGGGCGCCGTGCAATCGAAGCCGATATACGCGGTCACACATTTCTGGTCCGCCGCACCGTCGAGGCCCTCGATGTCGGTCATCTGGTGCACGAATCCGCGCGATGTCACCCGCTCAATGAACTCGGATTTTGGTATTGCCATGACGATAATTTACGCTGGTTTCTGGTCAAGCCGGTTGGTGGTCCGGGCCATATCACAGTTCGGGAGTGCGGAAAACGCGTGATCCGCTCAGGCACTTGCGCCAAGAGGAATAAGAAGAGGAATAAACGTTTGGAGCCTTGTAAAGCAATCGGACTAATGAGCGGTACGTCGATCGACGGGATTGATGTAGCGGCGATCCAAACAGATGGTGACACGCTGTACGCGCTGGGCCCTACGTTATCAGTCCCCTATGCGGTGGATTTGCGAGCGTCAATTCGGCGCGCACTGGGAGAATTAGACGGTCCGCAAGAGATAGAACAAGAACTTACCGTCGCCCACGCGGCGGCTGTCCGCCGTTTCCTGGAGGAGACCGGCGGCGAGCCTGACGATTTTGATGTCGTGGGATTTCACGGACATACGATTGCGCATCGCCCCGATATTAGGCGCACGAGGCAGATCGGTGATGGCCAACGTCTGGCCCGTGAATTGGGAATTGACGTCGTTGCCGGGTTTCGTCTCGAAGATGTTGCTGCGGGCGGCCAGGGAGCGCCCTTGGCGCCAATTTATCACGCCCACTTGCTCAAATATTTATCGACACGCGGTGCAAACCTGAATTGGCCGATCGCGGTGATCAACATCGGTGGTGTGGCAAATATCACTTATATCGATGAAAAGGCGCTCGACGACCCCAGTCACCTTCTGGCGTTTGACACAGGGCCTGGCAACGCTCTCCTCGACGATTGGGTCAAGGCTCGGACCGGCAATGATTTTGATCGCGACGGCGAACTTGCAGCAAGCGGTTCGGCGGACAACGCGATTGTTGACGCGTTACTGAACCACGAGTTTTTTGATCAGGCCCCCCCAAAGTCACTCGATCGCGATGCCTTTGCCACCGATGTAACCCGCGATCTCTCGATCGTGGACGGTGCAGCCACGCTTACCGCATTCACGGTCGGCAGCATCGCAAAAGCGATCGTCCACTTGCCGGCGCGGCCTTCGCAGTGGCTATTGACCGGAGGCGGCCGTCACAACCGCACCCTTTGTCAAAACTTGGAAAAGCGACTTGGTGTTGTGGTGCCGATTGAAGACGTTGGCGGCCGCGGCGATTCGCTTGAAGCCGAGGCTTTCGCGCACATAGCCGTCCGCGCTCTGCGTCGGCTACCGATTACGTTTCCGCGAACGACGGGAGTGCCGAGGCCGATAACGGGCGGCGTCATCCATCGCGTTCGTTAAGTTTCAGGTGGTCTCTACTTCCCGCACAATCGACTTTTCGAGATAGCTCTCGACAGTCTCGGTCATTTCTTCCATATGATTTTCGAAGAAATGTGTGGCGTCGGCGATAGTTTTGTAGGTCACTTCGATCCCACGCTGCGAGGCAAGCTTCGCCGCGAGTTTGGCGACATCGGCCTCGGGGACCACGTCATCGGCAGTTCCTTGGACAATGATTCCAGACGAGGGGCAGGGCGAAAGGAAAGCAAAGTCGTAATTGTTAGACGGCGGCGCAACCGAAACGAAGCCGTCTATTTCGGGACGCCGCATCAACAACTGCATGCAGATCCAGGCACCAAACGAGAAGCCGCCTACCCAGCAGGTTTCGGCGTCGGGGTTATTCGACTGCATCCAATCCAGCGCCGACGCGGCGTCGGATAACTCGCCAAGACCATTGTCGTAAACACCCTGGCTGCGCCCAACGCCACGGAAGTTGAAGCGAAGAACCGAAAATCCGCGGCGCGCGAACACCTGGTAGATGTTGTAGACCACCTTATTGTTCATCGTGCCGCCAAATTGCGGGTGAGGGTGCAGCACGAGTGCAATGGGTGCATTCGCGTCGTTGCCGTGCTGGTAACGGCCTTCCAGCCGGCCCTCAGGCCCGTTGATAATGACCTCAGGCATGAAAATCCTAGTGTGTGTTGGTGACCAAAGCGGGGGTTTCGCTACTGTTATATATGATAGCTGCGCTTTACGCCCACCCCCTGAAACACCAAAGCGCAATATTCTAGAATCGGCCCCGTAAGAAAAAGGGGAGAGAACAGTCGGTTAGGTATAATCCCCAACTATTTTGGTTGGTTAAATTTACTTGACTAATTTACTGGGTTTTCTAGATTAATTGGGTGTCGGTTGCTGCGCACCTCATTCGCGTTGCAATCAATTGTCGCTGGTAGGGAACGGACAACTGATGTTTCTCAAGGCACTTGGCGAAGATATAGATGCGGTTTTCGAGCGCGATCCCGCCGTGCGGTCGCGGATCGACGTCGTCTTTAGCTATCCTGGCTTTCAGGCGTTGGTTTTCTACCGTATTGCTAATGCGGCATGGCGGCGCCAATGGTATTTTTTGGGGCGCTATATTTCGCACATCGGACGTTGGCTGACGGGTATCGAAATACACCCTGGCGTCAAGATTGGCCGTAAATTCTTCATCGATCACGGTATGGGTGTTGTTATCGGTGAAACCGCCGAGATCGGTGACAATGTGACGCTCTATCAAGGCGTAACACTGGGGGGGGTGTCACTCGAACCTGGCAAACGCCACCCAACGCTCGGGGATGACGTCATCGTCGGCGCCGGCGCAAAGATTCTCGGACCGATCACGGTTGGTGCCTGCGCCCGCGTCGGTTCGAACGCGGTGGTGGTGAAAGACGTTCCACGTGGCGCAACCGTCGTCGGAATTCCAGCCCGGCAGGTCGCGCCAAAATCGACTGAACCGAGCGCGGAACGGCCAAATTTTGCGGCGTACGGCCTA
>CAUZWH010000192.1:0-6123 GCA_963583675.1 Alphaproteobacteria bacterium | reverse complement strand
TTGTTGTGGCGGCAAGGTGGGGCTGCTATATCGAGCCCGGACAGCCGAAGAGAATTGGAAATGACTTTGGATGAACAGCTGTTCGAATCTCTCGCTGGAAATTTTCTGGCGCGCGTGACCGCGGCGGTAGAAGACGCGAGCGACGATATTGACGTCGATCTCCAAGGCGGCGTTCTAACCATTGAGCTTGAGGACGGTCGCACGTTCGTATTGAACAAGCATGCGCCGATGCGCCAAATGTGGCTTTCGTCACCACTAAGCGGTGCATCGCACTACAACTACGACGACGCCAGCCGCTTGTGGGTTTCGACCAGGGACACTCGCGAACTTGCATCCACCCTAATCGATGATTTCGCGCAGGCCGGCTTCCAAGTGACCCTTGCGTCCTCGGAAGCGCAGTAGATTTTTTCCGCTCGCGTAACAGGCGGATAAGCGAGGGGTTCGTGGCACGGAAACCGATGGGCGCAAACGCCGATGGCAAAGACCGAGCGGCAACGCGCGATCTTTCCAAGCTCGGCCCAATGTGGGGCTACGCTGCCGAGCATATGGGTGTTGTCTCGGCGGCGGTTGTTGCACTCGTCGTTGCCGCGGGCGCGACCCTGGCAATCGGTCAGGCGTTGCGGCGGGTCATCGATCAAGGCTTCCGCGCGGACAATGCCGCATTTCTCGATCAGTATTTCATCGCATTGTTCGGCGTCGTTGTTGCTTTGGCGATAGCTACGTTCGGGCGCTTTTACCTGGTTTCCTGGCTTGGTGAGCGGGTGGTGGCACGGGTTCGGTCCGCCGTCTACGACCGTGTGATCGGCCTGAGCCCGGCCTATTTCGAAATTACCAAAACCGGCGAAATACTCTCACGGCTGACCACCGACACCACGCTTATCCAATCGGTTGTCGGCTCCACCGCATCAGTGGCGTTACGGAATGTTCTGTTGCTGATCGGCGGTACGATCATGTTGTTCGTGACCAGCCCGAAGCTCGGGCTTCTCATGTTTCTGATCGTGCCCGTCGTGGTGCTGCCGATCATCGTTTTCGGCCGCCAAGTGCGACGTCTTTCGCGCGAAAGTCAGGATCGTATTGCCGATGTCGGGGCGATGGCCGGCGAGACCCTTAACGCCGTTGAAACTGTGCAGGCTTTCTCACACGAGGAGATTGATCGGGGTCTGTTCCGCAGCATCGTCGGAGATGCATTCACGACAGCCGTGCGCCGGATCCGGGCCCGTGCCTGGCTTACGGCCCTTGTCATCGTCCTGATCTTCGGCGCCGTCGACATGGTGATGTGGATTGGTGCCCGGGACGTGGCGCTAGGGGGTATGAGCGGCGGAAAACTTGCCGCATTCGTATTCTATGCGATCGTCGTGGCGGGTTCGGCGGGGGCGCTGAGCGAGGTGTATGGCGAGTTTCAGCGCGCTGCCGGTGCCGCCGAGCGCCTGGTCGAACTGATCAGGACCGAAACGGCTATCAAGGCACCGACCGATCCGGTGGCCTTGCCGCAACCGGCGCGCGGTGAGGTGGCGTTTAACAATGTTACCTTTCACTATCCATCACGCCCCGAAACGCCTGCGCTCGAGAACTATTCACTGGCAGTTTCTCCAGGCGAACGGGTCGCGTTGGTCGGTCCCTCAGGTGCTGGCAAAACCACCGTATTTCAATTGATTCTCAGGTTCTACGACGCTTCCGAGGGGCACATCCTATTCGATGGTATTCCGCTGGTTGAGATGGATCCGTCCGAATTGCGTCGTGCAATCGGTGTAGTATCGCAAGAGCCGGTGATATTCGCAGCGACGGCGGCGGAAAACATTCGCTATGGGCGCCCGGACGCAACCGATGAGGAGGTGCGTGCCGCGGCTGAAACTGCCGCCGCGGCGGGCTTCTTGGACAAATTTCCGGACGGCTTCAACACCCACCTCGGAGAACGCGGCGTGCGCCTATCCGGTGGCCAACGCCAGCGCCTTGCCATCGCCCGCGCCGTGCTGCGCAACCCGGCATTGCTGCTACTTGACGAGGCCACCAGCGCACTAGATGCCGAAAGCGAGCGCAAAGTTCAAGCTGCTCTGGAACCGCTTATGGACGGCCGTACGACACTGGTTATTGCGCACCGCCTGGCGACCGTGCTCAAGGCCGATCGTATTATTGTTATGGACCACGGGCGCATCGTCGCGACCGGGACTCACAACGAACTGATCTCCCAAGACGGCCTCTATGCCCACTATGCTGCGCTGCAATTTGATGCCGCGAACATCTCCACGCCGGCCGCGGCCCAATAGCTTGAGCAGGCCACTCGGCGCGAACTAACGCTCGGTCAGCTTAAGTTCGATGCGGCGGTTGCGCCGGAAGGCGATTTCATCTTCGCGCGGGTCGAGCGGCTGATACTGGCCGAATCCGGCAGCGGCGAGACGATCCGGCGGGATCCCCTGGTCCATGATGAAACGCGTTACCGCGATCGCGCGGGCCGCGGAAAGTTCCCAGTTGGAAGGGAATTGCGGCGTTGCGATCGGCCTGATGTCGGTGTGTCCGTCGACCCTAATAACCCAGGGGAGTTCCTTGGGGATCTTGACGCTAATCTCTTGCAACGTTTCCGCGAAGCGCGCCAGTTGCACCTTGCCCTGCTCGCCGAGTTCGGCGGAGCCCGTCTCGAACAGAACTTCCGATTGAAAAACAAACCGATCGCCGACGATGGTGATGTCGGCGCGCTCGCCAAGCACCTCACGTAGCCTTCCGAAGAACTCGGAACGGTATTTCGAAAGTTCCTCGACCCGGCGCGCCAATGCGACATTCAAACGGCGGCCGAGATCGGCAATCTTGGTCTGCTGTTCCGCATCCTTGGCCTCCGATGCCTGTAAAGCGGCTTCGAGGCGAAGCAGTTGTTGACGTAGCGCGGCGATCTGCTGATTAAGTAGTCCGATGCGATTCTGCGCGCGCGCGGATACGAACTGCTCGCTAATCACCTCCTGTTTGGCCGATTCGGCCACTTTGCGCGCGGATTCCGCATTGTCCTTGGCGAGATCAACCTGGGCGATGAGTTCTTCGATGCGCACGTCACGCGACTCAATGTCCTTCTGAGCTAGAAGGGTCCGCTCCTCTTCGCTGGCGATGCGGGCTTCAAGTTCTTTAGATCGATCGCGTAGTGCGCCGATCTCACGGTCCCGCTCAGCAACGGCGGCTGCGTAATTGGCCACCTGCTGTTCGAGGTTAGCGCGTACTTGGCGGAGGGTTTCGATGTCGCGCCGCAGGCTAACCAACTCGCGCACCTGCAGCTCGATCTTCGCGCGATCCGCTTCGATGCTTTGACGTGCAGCCAGGAGCTCGGCTTCGGCCTGTTCGGCACGGTTGGTTTTTTGTTCGACCTCGAGCGTCAAGTCGTCGATCCGCAGCGTCAGTAAATCACGCACGCGAGTCGATTCCTGGAGCGATGCCGCCAGCTGCGACGCCGATTTACTCGCTTCTGCGGCGGCTTGCTGCTCGATCGCGAGCAATTCCGCCAACTCGGTTATTTGCCGATTTAGCCGTGTAAGTTCCTCGTCACGGCCGGTGAGCGCCTGACTCAGGACAAAATGCGACAGAACGAACACGACCAGCATGAATATGATAGCGAGCAGCAGAGTGCTAAGTGCGTCGACAAATCCCGGCCACGTGTTGTCTGAACGAACGCGCGTGCGTCGCGCCATCGCCTATTGGTCTCGTCGTTGCTGCTCGGCGATGCCGGCGAGAGTGCGCGCCAGCAGTTTGAATTCGCTGCGCACTTCTTCAACCAGTTCCTTGCGGCCCTGGGTCGTTTCCTCGAGCAGCCGCATAACGTAGACGTCGAGATTCTTCAGGTGTGACCGGCTCATCTCGTCGAGTCCGCGATCGGCGGCGTTTTCCATCGACTGCGCCAAGCGCCCGAGGATCGGTTTGATTTCCATCTGGGCTTGCGCAAGCATGACCATGAGATCCTGCTCGGTCCGCATCTGGTCGGATAGTGTGGCCAATTTGTCGGTAAGCTGGAGCAAGGTTGCGTTCGCCGAGATACGGCTTTCTTCGCCGCGCCCAATCACCCGCTGCAGGTTATCGAGGCTATCAGCGGTTTGCTCGAGCAATGCGCCGACATACGCCGGTGCCGACTGTTCGCCGTCACCGATGCCACCGCTCGATAGCCTGGTGATAGAGGACAGCCATTCCTCGAGATCCATATAGAAGCGATTCTGGGCCTGGCCGGCTTGGAGGTCGAGGAAGCCGAGTACGAGCGAGCCGGCGAGACCAAACAGTGATGATGAAAATGCCGTCGCCATGCCCGACAGTGGTGCGCTAAGGCCGCGCTGCAAGTCGGCGAACAACGTTTCAAAATCACCGGACGCCAGTGACATGCTACTCACCGTGGTGCCCACGGACGCCACGGTTTCAAGCAATCCCCAAAAGGTTCCGAGCAAGCCTAGAAAAATCAATAGCCCGATGAGATAGCGCGAAATGTCACGCGATTCATCCAAACGGGAACTGATGCTATCGAGCAGACTGCGCAACGAGGGCGCAGACAGCGAGAAGTGCCCCGAGCGCTCACCCAGCATGGCTGCCATCGGCGCCAGCAAGTTTGGCGACTTCTGGACCGAGAGGCCGGGTTCGTTGCGCCGATAAGTTTCGATCCAATCGACCTCCGGCTTGAGCAACACGACCTGGCGCAGGATATAGGCAATGCCAAGGACAAGAACGCCCAAGATCGCGCCGTTGAGCGCCGCGTTCGCGAGAAATGCGCGCTGCAGTTCTCCCACCAATGCACCGCCGATCAAGACGACAACCACGACGAAGGCAATCATCCGGCCGAGATAGCGTTGCGGGCGGGTCATGAGCGCTCCAGATCTACAAGCGAATTATGGGCTGAGAAGAATAATATCAACCCGATCGGCGGGTCCGGACGCGTCAGGTGTCCCCAGCGCACGGACGTCGATTCGCGTGCTCTTTAATCCTTTGCGGATCAGGTAGGACCGAACTTCGAGCGCACGCGCCAGTGAAAGCCGCCGAGATCCACTGGCGCCGCCGGATTGGCTCCCGGCTGCGTAGGCCTGTAGAAGCAATCGTTCATCGCGGGTTCGCATGGTTTGCGCGACCGTATCGAGTTGCTCGGCCAAGGGGCCACTGACATCTGTATCGCGAGCTGGGAAGATAAGCCGGGTCAGGACGCCATTTGGCGCAGTAGCTCTTGACGAGGGGACTTTTGGCAAAGGAACGGCGGCTACTTTGGTTTCCTCGGCTGTACGGCGCACAGCGGGCGTCGACTTGGGCGGCTTCGACGCCGCAACCGTTGGTAGCGGTGGCGCGGCTGCTCGCGGTTGCGCCGTCGCGATGGTGGTCTGTTCGGGCAGCTGTGGCACCGGCGGTGGGGCGGCCGGGCGCTCGGCCTTGACGATCGGGGGAGGCATCGGTGGAGCTTTTGCTAGCGGCGTGGCTACGGCCAGAGGCTTCAGTTTTACTGCAGGTGGCGGCGGTGCTGGCGGTAGCTTGGCGGCGGGCACTGATTTGGTGGCCGGTCCGACCTCAACCGCTGGTTTGAGTTTGGCAGGCAGAGTCGCGAGTGGTTTGGCCGGAGTCGGGTTGGAAAGCGCTGCGGTCTGCGCAAGCGCGCCGCCTTTTGGCCCTATCTCCGCGGCGAGCGATACTGCCGGAATACGCGTCCCGGCGCGCGGTTTGCGAACCCTCGATGCCGAACTAGCAGTGTCCCGGTTCGGCTTTCGAGGCGTTGCCGCCGATGATACCCTCGGCCGTGCTTTGGGCGCTGGCTCCGGTAGCATCGACCGCCTGAACGAGCTCATGTCGACCAATGGCGGACGCTCACCAAGCAACAATCCTCGTTCGCCTGGACCGCCCCGCGGCACGCGCAAAACGCTGCCAGTAGGCGCCAGCGCCGTTTCCAGATGGACTTCGACCGCTGGTAATCCACTACCGCCGATCACGACGGTTTCTTGGGCACGAATTTCGGTACTACCGCTACAGATCGCTAGCGCCAGAAAACCGCTGATCGCACCGCTTTTCAACCCAACCCTTCGACCTCGCCGGGTGTAGCTCCGCGATTGATTTGCACGCACTCTGTCCGCAGTCGTCAGGGCTAAATCCTCCCGATCACGATGGTGGGGAACGATAGCTTGCGGTCTGAAT
>CAUZWH010000191.1:0-6132 GCA_963583675.1 Alphaproteobacteria bacterium | reverse complement strand
GTCCCCGAACAACGCCAGGCGGGCGGCCATCCGGGATTCGTCGAGGTGCCGGGCGGCGAGTTTATGATCGGCGCGAGCCCGGCGGCACCTTTCCTATTCGACAATGAGAAATGGCAGCATCCGGTCCGCATCGAGCCGTTCGCAATCGCGAGGGCGCCGGTCACCAACGCCGAATTTGCCGCCTTCGTCGACGCCGGCGGTTACAGCCGCGAGGAGTTATGGTCGCCCGAGGGGTGGACGTTGGTTGGCGAGAGCACGATGACCCATCCCGGCTATTGGGTCGCCGACGGACCCGGACAATGGCTGATGCGACGCTTCGACCAGACGATCCCGCTGCCGCTGCATGAGCCGGTCGTCCATGTAACCTGGTACGAGGCCGACGCCTACTGCCGCTGGGCCGGCGTTCGGCTTCCCAACGAAGCCGAGTGGGAAGTGGCGGCGATCGGTGAACCTGCCGCCGATGGCAGCCTGGCGCCGACCAAGCGCCGCTATCCCTGGGGCGACAGCCCGCCCGATCCTGCCCGCGCCAATCTCGACGGGCGTGCGCTGGGCTGCATTGATGTCGCCGCGCTGCCCGCTGGCGACAGCGCCTTCGGTTGTCGTCAGATGCTGGGCAATGTGTGGGAGTGGACTGCCGATACGTTCGCCGGCTATCCCGGCTTCTCGCCCGATGCCTATAAGGAGTATTCGGAGATGCTGTTCGGCACCACGAAGGTGTTGCGAGGCGGCGCCTGGACCACCCGCGGCCGCATGATCCACGCGACCTACCGCAACTTCTTCGAGCCCCACCGTTGGAACGTTTTCAGCGGCTTCCGGACCTGCAAGATCTCTCTTTGAAGCCGCGACCTCGTCGTCGCCTAGGCGGGCCCGCCGACGATACGGTTGCGGATAATTCCGATGCCCTCGATTTCCATCTCGACCACGTTGTTGGGCTGGAGAAAGCGCATCTGTTCCAACCCGCAGCCGTTGCCGACCGTACCGGAACCGAGGAACTCGCCGGTGTGCAAAGTTTCCGAGCGCGCGACATGGGCAATGCAGTCTTCCAGCTTCCAGTGCATTTCGCTGGTATTGCCGCGCCCCCATTCTTCACCGTCGACCCGCACGACCATCTCCAGATTGTAGGGATCCTTTAGCTCGTCGGCGGTAACCAGGCACGGCCCAATGACATTTGCGGTATCGAAGGTCTTGCCTTTGCCGGGTCCGAGTTGGCCCGGCATTTCCTTCATCTGTTCATCACGGGCTGAGATATCATTAAAAATGGCATAGCCGGCAATATGATCGCGCGCTTGATCGCGCGGGATATCCTTGCCCTTCTTGCCGATGAAGCAGCCGAACTCTAACTCGAAATCGAGCTGCTTTGAGTAAGTCGGCCACTGGATGTCGGTCCCGGTGCCAACCACGTTCAGCCGGTTGGGGTGATAGAAGATAGGCCGGTCGTACCAGGTTTGCGGGACCGCCAAAATCCCCTTCTCATCCATTTCGCGGAGGGCCGCTTCCGGATCCGGCGCATCCTGGGCCCGCACCTTGCGCGCCGCCGCGAAGCCTTGCAGCAGGTGTTTCTCGAAGCAAAGAAAATCGCGGATTTGCGGGAGATCCGGTATCGGCGCCAACATCTCAACCGTGTCGCGTCCAACCATATGTGCATTGCTGGTCTCGGCGAGCTTCACTGTCTCATAAGCGAGATCCAGCGCGCTCGGGCCGCCTTCCAGCAACGCCAGAACGCCGGCCAAATACGGTGAGTCCTGTTTCCACCCGGCTTGGTGAGCTTCCTGGAGGTCGACGATTTGCGCGTCTCCCTTGATAAAGGCGCCGACGCGCGGCGATCCGCCGCCGTTCGCACGCGCAAATGTTACGAGTTTCATGGTGTTCTTTCGTTCCCCGTATCTTGTTGGCCCGCGTCTTGTAAGCCGTAGTCCGCCTTCGCTGCCGCCCCCGAGATGTAGCCGCGGCTCAGGTCCTTCTCGATTTGTTCCGGCGGACGCAACCCAGGGGATCCAAATCCGCCGCCGCCGGGCGAAAACACGATGATGCGATCGCCCGCGGCCAGCGATGCGGTGCCTTTATGGATAATTTCGGGCTCGCCGCCGCCGTCTCGGTGCACTTCGACCCGGCCGGTGCTGCCGTCACCGCCGCCATCGAGGCCCCAAGGCGCACACTTGGTCCGCTCGATGATCACCGTGAGGTCGACTGGATTGACGATGCGGTAGCATTTTTCAACGCCGAGTCCGCCGCGATATTTGCCCGCGCCGCCAGAATCCTGGCGCAGGCGCACCCATTCCAACAAATACGGATTGGACGCCTCCTGCAGTTCCGCCGGCACTTCCAGCGTGTCACCGTGAACGATCGATCGGAATGGACCGGTACCATCGCGATTGTGTGCGGCGCCCCATCCGCCGATCGTCGATTCCAGGTGATAGAACAGATCGCCGGCATAGGTGTGCCCGCTAAGCACGTGAATGGAATAGGTGCCGTGATGGGCGGCTTGCGCTCGGGCGGGATCGGCCGAGCCTAACGCGCGCAGGATCGTGTCGACCACGGTTGGCAGCATGTTGCCCGAACCGCTCAACGGGGCGCCTGGTTTCGCGCTCAAAAAGGTACCCGGCGGACAATGGACCTCAATCGGCCGTGAGGCGCCCTCATTGGCCGACTCATCGGAGGCAAAGAAATATTTGCAGGCGATACGCGCGGCTGCCACCGCGCCGCCTTCGTAGCCCGCATTCATCGGCCCATCGACCTGCTTGCCGAGCCCGCTCAGGTCGATCGTTAGATCATCATCCCTGACATGGACCGCGACCTCGACCGGGATCGTTTTGTCTTTGTTCACCCCGTCATCGTCGAGAAATGAGCTGGCGCGATAAGTCCCGGCTGGGATCGCGCGAATGGACTCGCGAACCTTTGCCTCCGACTGGTTCCAGAAATGCTCGATCGCACGTTGGACTTGCTCCATGCCATGTCGCTCGATGATCTCGAGCGTCATGTCCCGGCCCATCAGGCAGCCGGCGATCTGCGAATCGAAATCACCCATCAGCAGTTCAGGAAAGCGGGTGTTGGACCGGATGATCCGGAATATCTCTTCGACCGGTTCACCGCGGGAATGCACTTTCACGGTATGAAACTGAACGCCTTCCTGGAACACGTCGGTGGTTTCGCTGGACAGGCATGAGCCGATCGTGATGCCGCCAACATCAACCCAATGCACCACCGCCGCCATGAAGCCGAGCAATCCTGAATCCTCTTCAGAGGTTCGGATCGGCGTATACATCAGCACGTTGTTGAGATGCTGACCCATGGTGGCGGCGTCATTGGTGATGACGACGTCACCATGCTGCAAGTTTGATTTTCCGTAGATCTTGAGGCCGTCGCGAACGCCTACCGACAACGCGTTGGCGCAAAAAACCGGAATCCCGCCGCGCGATTGCGTGATCAATCTGCCCTCGGCATCCACCATGCCGACGGCATAGTCCTTGTACTCAGCCACCAGCGGACTAAAGGCGGTGCGGGCGATATTCTTATCTATGAGGTTAGGAATCGCGCATACCCGATGGGCGATGATTTCCATCATGATCGGATCAATGCCCGCATTTGTCAGCGTCGCTTGAACGTTCATGGTCACTCTCTCGCGATGTTAGCTGGCGCTGGCCACATCGATGGTCATTTCACCGAGTTCGCCCACGCGTAAATGATCGCCCGGACCAACCACGGTCGTGGAGCCGAATTCTTCGACGATAGCAGGTCCGTCGGCCTCGAACCCAACCGGAAGTTTCTCGCGTTCAAATACTGAAGTCGAAACCCGCGTCTCCGCGTTGGCAAAAAACACCTCGCGGATTTCGCGAGGGTCGACACTTTGCGCTGCTGGCATTTGCTTCACGGTCGCGATATCGGGCGTATAAGTGGCGGCGAAGCCGGCCACGCGAACGCCGATGATTTCGACCGGGTTGTGTTCATCGACATGGCCGTATTTTCTCAGATATTCGGCGAAGAAATTTCGCCTGAGCTTGGCGCCATCGTCGTCGGGCGCGAACACCACCCGCAGCGAATGCCGTTGCCCGCGAAATCTCATTTCCGCCTGGTGTTCGAAGGTGACCGAGGTGGCCGCGAAGTCGTCCTGGAGCGTCTGTTCGGCCCTTGCCTTGAGATCACGAATTTGCGCCTGCAGCGCGCTCGCCGATAGATCCTCGACGTCGAGGCGAAAACTCTGAACCTCATCGACCCGGGCGTCGGCGAACAGCATGCCCAACGCTGAAAAGTTTCCCGGTTCGGGCGGTACGATCACCTGTGGAATCCCCAATTCACGAGCTAGCTCGACGCCGTGCAGCGGTCCGCCGCCGCCAAAAACAAACAGTGCAAATTCGCGCACGTCGCGGCCGCGTTCGATCGTGATCTCTTTGATGGCGGTTGCCATCTGCGCGTTGGCGAGCGTCAGGACGCCATTGGCGACCCGGTCGGTATCGGCTTCGGCGGTGTAGCCGAGCGGCCGACATATCTCGCCGGCGATCGCGTCATTCGCGGCCGCGATATCGAGCGGCAACTGGCCGTTGAGAAACCGCGCACCGCCAATTCTTCCCAAGATGAGATTGGTGTCGGTCACGGTAGGTTTTTCCCCGCCCCGGCCAAAACAAACCGGTCCCGGATCCGAGCCGGCGCTGATCGGGCCCACATGCAGGCGAGCCCCCTCGACATAGGCAATCGAGCCGCCGCCGGTTCCCACTTCGACGATGTCGAGCACCGGCGTGCGCAGCGGAATGCCGCGATCGTATCCGCCGACATAATAAGTATCCTGAACTTCACTGAGCCCACCTTCGACCAGGGCGCACTTGGCCGTGGTGCCGCCCATGTCGAATGCGATCAGCCGCTCGAGACCAAGATGGTTGGCATAAACCGCAGCCCCCACACAGCCGCCGATCGGTCCTGACTCAACCAAGGCGATCGGCTGTTCCATCGTCCGCTTAACGGGCAACACGCCGCCGTTTGATCCCATCATGTAGAACAGGCCGGGAAACGCTGCCTCGGACAATTTATTGTCGAAGCGTTTCACGTATCCCTTCGTTTTCGGGCCGACATAAGCATTGGCCACCGCGGTGGAGGTTCGCTCATATTCAAACCACTCGCGCGATAGCTCAGACGCGGCCGTGACATAGGCGTGCGGCATGCGCTCGCGCAACAATTCGGTGACCGCGATTTCGTGAACCGGATTGAGATAGGCGTTGAGAAAAGAAACCGCGACCGCCTCGACATCCAGCTCGGTGAGCCGGGCAACCAGTCGGTCGAGATCATCGGCCGCAATCGGGGTAACAACCTCGCCTTGCGCATTAATCCGCTCGGCCAATTCAATACAAAGCTCGCGCTCGACCAGCGGCGCTTCACGCGTGTAGTTCAGATCGAAGGCAATCGGTCGGCCGGCCCGGCCAATCTCGACGATGTCGCGAAACCCGGCGGTGGTGACCAACGCGGTTCGAGCGCCGCTGCGCTCGACCAGCGTGTTGATGACCTGGGTTGTCCCATGCTTGAGCGTGTCGATGGCGGCGAGCGGCAGCGCAACCTCGTCCAGGCAGCTCATCACCCCTTCGACAAGATCGCTGCGATTCGTGAGCTTCTTGCCGAAAGTTAGTTTTCCAGCGCTGGAGTCATAGCCAACGACATCGGTAAACGTCCCGCCAATGTCGGTACCAACAAACAGCGACATGCACACCTCCCTATCAAATACTCCCGCGCACTACACAGTCGGCGCGCCGCCGCTAGGCTTCGTTGGACTTGGCGTTGAAAGGTGATACCGCACTATTTTGGCAATGGGTGAATTTTCCTTGGCAGGTATGTGTTAGGCGATTGGAGGAATGAGAAAGTGATCGTGCCGAATCTCATGGTTACCGATATGGGCCGCTCGATTGCGTTCTACCGCGACATCATCGGCCTGACCCTGACCATGACAGTCTCGCCCGATCACGAAGTCGATTGGCCCGGTGACGGTGACGATGCGGCGTTCGCGACGTTCGATTGGGACGGTGCCCGGTTGATGTTGCAGACCGTCGCCAGTTTGGCCGACGAACTCGCGGTGTTTTCCGCCAATCAGGTTCCAACGCCGGCCGGTATCTGAACTTTCTTCGAGCAGTGTGATAACCGCATCCTCAAACGCGA
>CAUZWH010000190.1:0-6147 GCA_963583675.1 Alphaproteobacteria bacterium | reverse complement strand
AGACGGGTTCGTTGTTCTGATTGGTCAGCGATACCTCGGTGACGATGAATTCCAGCGCGCCGTTCTTCTTGTCGAAGATATCGACGATCTTCTGGCGCCCGCTCACCACGTCGCCGGCATAGATCAACCCCTGATAGGTGAACCACTGTTCGCCGTGCAGCGAGCGCGAGATATCGGCGCCGATGTCGCGCAGTACGGTGAACGCCTGGTCCGCATCCATGATCGCGACATAGGGAAACGTTGGCGGCGCCGGAATTGCTCTATAACCCTCGGCCTTGGCCGCGGCTTCGTCGCGATAGATCGGATTGTCGTCGCCGATCGCATTGGCGAACTGGCGAATCCGACCCTTCTCGACCTCGAAGCTGAAGGGTTCGTACTTCCTGCCGATAAATGATTTGTCCAGCATCGCCGGAGTCCCCCTAGAACAGGTTGGTAAAAAAAGCTAATCCTTGACGGCTTGATCATGCCGGGCTGCGGCATCGCCGTTGGCGACCAACGTGTCGCATTCGGCCGGCGTGTAACCCGCTTCCTGGAGAATGCTTAGCGTGTGCTCACCGTAGCGCGGCGCAAACGCGTAGTCCTGCGCGGCCCCGTCGATATCGACCGCCATCGGCTGCATATGAATGGTCTTACCGTCCGGCAACTTGGTTCGCGTGGATTTTCGGCGCACTTCGTCGAGCGCGTGCACGGCCGGGATATCGTTGATCACCGAGTTGGGGATCTTGGCGCTGCTGAAGTCGGCGCCTATCTGGGCGGTGGTGTATTGCGCCGTGACCGCGCCGATCTCGCGATAGAGATCCTCGCGTTCGGCATAGCGCACGTCGGGCGTGGCGCGGCGTCCATCGGGGTCGATGCCGGCAAACTTCTCAATCGCGATAAAGCGTTGCCACTGCGCGTTGCTGCCAAGCGCCATCAGTATGTAACCGTCTTTCGTCGGGTACGCATTTGAGGGGATGAACTTACGGTGGGCGCTGCCCCAGCGGGTGATCTCCTCGGGCCCACAATTCATGTCGATCAGTGGCAACAGCGTAATCAGCCACGACGACGCCGCTTGAAACATCGACACATCAATACGCCGCCCGCTGCCACCCTCGGCGAGTTCGGCCAACGCCAGCATCACATTGGCGTAGACCTCGTCACCCGCCTTAAGGTCGACCAAGGGCACGCCCATCAGGGTCGGCGGCCCATCTTGCTCGCCGGTCACTTCCATATAGCCGATCTGCGACTGGATCATCGGATCGTAGCCGGGGACTTCCGGATAATCCGGCCCCATCGCCGAGATCCCGGCCCAAATCAGATCGGGGTTGACCGCCGACAGCGTCTCGTAATCGATGCCGAGCTTCGTGTAGCGCGAGGGAATCGTGTTGCAGCAGAAGATGTCAACGTTGAGCTCGGCGATGATACGCTTGAGCGCCGCCTGGCCCTCGGCCGTCTTCAAGTTGAGCGCGATCGCCTCCTTGCCGACATTGGGGGCGATGAAATAGGAGTGGCGATCGGCGTCGGCGACGCGACCGCCAACATAGCGATTGGGATCGCCGGGTTGGCCGTCGCCCGGGGCCGGCGTTGCCTCAAGACGGATCACTCGCCAGCCCAACTGGGCAAAGCGCAACGTGGCATAAGTCATCGCCAACGCCTGCTCCATCGACACGATCGTCCGCTGTCTCACCTTGGCTCCCCGCCTTCGATAGGCTCCGCGCGCAACGCCTTTCGCCTTGCCCAATAAGCCACGTAGCTAAGTTATGGGTCTAGCCGGTGGACCCAGCAATGGCAAGAGGGGAGAGAGGAGCACCTCAATCTGACGCTTTGCAAGTCCCGGCGTATCGCACCTTGAGCGTTACCCACCTCGTGGACGAAATCCACCGTGTCCACACACTTACGTCCCTCGTGGCCATACCACAGGGAACCAGTCCGTCGGCATAGGATCGCCAGGCTTAAGGTCGATCCCCATCTCTGGATAAGGCGGCGACGGCGGTTGCGGGCGCTCGGCGTAGGTGGTGCCCTCGCCAAACCAGCGCATTGAAGCGGCGCGCCGCGCGCCGGCGGTCGGGTTGCCCGGCGCGGCGTGCAGGGTGCGGAAATCGAAGGCGATGGCATCGCCGGGCGCCATGTCCCAGGCGAGCACTTGATAGTCATCGGCATGCCCGTCGATATCGGGTACGGGTTCATAGCCCTGGGCCGACGGATAGGCTGAGCCGTCCTTGAAATAACGCGGCACGAACAGCTTGCCCCAAGCATGCGAGCCTGCCACGAAGCATGGAGAGACCGCTTCGGGCACCGGGTCAAGGGCAATCCACAGGCTCACGGTCTTGGTCGCCTCAAGACAGTAATAGGGGTAATCGTGGTGCCACGGCGTGGCCTCAAGCGCGCCCGGCGCTTTGACCAGCACGTGGTCGTGGAAAAACTGCACGCGGCCTGCCCCCATCAGCGCAGCGGCGATTTCGCCGGCCGGTGACTCGAACACGAAGGCGCGGAAATCATCGAGCCGCTGCCAGTTACAATAGTCGCCGAAGAACCCCTCGCCGTCGGCCGCGTATTCATGGGCGTAGGGACCGGGTGTGGCCCTGTTGACCTCGACCCCGGCCGCTAACCGCGCCGCCCATTCACCCGCAAATGCACCCGGCAGATGCACCGCGCCGTCGCGGCGAAACGCGTTGATTTGGTCAGACGTCGGTAACCCTGGCGTCATACCGGCCGCTCGCCATTGATCGCTACCCGATGCAGCAGGCGGCGCTGGCCGGGATAGTCGTTGATCGCGTAGTGCTGGGTGCAGCGGTTATCCAGAAAAGTCACCATGTCTTTCTCCCAACGTAGCCGGAAGGTGAATTCAGGCCGCTCGACCAGCTTGCAGAGATAGTTGAGCAGCGGGCGGCTCTCGGCGTCGTCCATACCGGCAAAGCGGATCGTGAAAGAGGGGTTGACGAACAGCGTCTTGCGGCCGGTTTCGGGATGGGTACGCAGCACCGGGTGCTCAACTTCGGCATGGACCCGCGGGTCTGCCGCCGCACTGGTCACGCCGCGCAAATTCCAATCCCCGGGGTCGCTCGCCCCCGCGCCAAAGCTCTTGCCGGCGCTGTGCACCGCGCGCAGGCGCCCGAGCATCGCCTGCATCCCCGGCGATAGTGACTCATAGGTGAGATAGGTGTTGGCGAACAACGTGTCGCCGCCGGTCGGTGGGATTTCCTTGGCGCAGAGCAAGGAGCCCATCACCGGCGACTCTAAGAAGGTCACGTCGGTGTGCCAGTGGCCGCCGATATTAATCGAGTCCTCCGGCAACTTGAGGATCTCCAACACATAGTCGTGGTCGGCGATCGCCTGATGGAAGGGGTGGACGTTCAGCGTACCAAACGCGGCGCCGAGCGCGGTGAGTTGGTCCGGCGTCATCCGTTGGTTGCGGAAATAGAGGACCAGATGCTTGAGCAAAGCCTCGCGAATCCCGTCGCGCGTCGCCGTATCGAGCGGCTGTGATAGGTCGACGCCGCTGACTTCAGCGCCCAATGCACCGCCAACCCGCCTCGTCTCCATCGTCAATCGCCTCTCAACATGGTGTCCGCTTGCGTCACGTTTGCGCGCAGGTGCACCCGTCAACCAATATTGCGTCAGAATGATAGGTATGGTGCAGATATTTATTGCTCAAGCGGAAGATCTTGGATGAGCCATCAAACACACCGCACTGCGCCGTTTAGGGTCTTTTGTTCCATGGCTGCGATTGGCTGCGTCTTGTCCTTGGCCGGCTGTTCGTCGTTTGGGGGCGATGTTTCCGACGACCGATTGCAGCGCGTCGAAGCATCGCCGTACTATCGCGATGGCAGCTTCGTCAACACGGTACCGCAAAGCCCTGCCAGTATCGGCCTCTATTGGGATTACGCGATCGAACAATTTTTTGGCGACCAGGTGCGGGTGCCACCCTCGCCCCTGCCAATCGTCCCTGTTTCGATTGAACATAAAAATTCGCCGCCGGCGCCCGGCTTGCGCGCGATTTAGCTCGGCCATGCGAGTGTCTATTTAGAACTGGACGGTGTTCGCTTGTTGGTCGATCCGATGTTGTCGGAGCGCGCTTCACCAGTAGATTTCATAGGTCCCAAGCGGCTCCATCCGTCGCCCATCGTCATGGCGGCGCTGCCTAAGATCGATGCCGTGGTGATTTCGCACGATCACTACGATCACCTCGACATGCCCACGATTCGCTACCTGTCGGCCAAGGGCAGCCAGTTTTTTGTGCCGCTCGGTGTCGGGGCGCATTTACAGGAATGGCAGGTTCCCACCGCCCAGATCACAGAATTGGATTGGTGGGAATCAAAAGAGATCCTGGGCCTGAAAATTATTTCGACCCCGTCGCGCCACTATTCCGGCCGCACCCTGTTCGACACCAAGGCGACTTTCTGGTCGTCCTGGTCGATCATCGGACCCAGCCACCGGATCTATTACAGTGGAGACACCGGGTTTTCCGACCACTTTCAAACTATCGGCGACAAATTGGGGCCGTTCGACCTCAGCATTATCAAAGTCGGCGCCTACGGCCCCGGCGCATCCTGGCTCGACATCCACATGATTCCCGAGCATGCCATCGATGCCCATATCGCGGTTCGGGCACGCCGCCTATTGCCGGTCCATTGGGCAACATTCAATTTGGCGTTTCACGATTTGGACGAGCCGATCAAGCGCGCCCTAGCGGCCGCGCAAAAACACAACGTCGATCTGGTAACCCCCCGCATCGGCGAGGTTGTTGTGGCCGGCCAACCCTTCGAGTCCCAATCGTGGTGGGAGCAACTTGATTAGTTGGACTGACCGGGGAAATCACTTCTGCCAACGCCGAGGTCCTCCGCTTCTAACTACGCTGCTTAGAAACTGCGATAGCTCCGGCGTGCGTAGATAACCATATGATTTATGGGGGTTTGGTTTTGCGTCCTTCCGCGTTTTGGCCGGGCGGTCGTGGACGTCACGCTCCCCGCAATAATCATTGAGGACGATATCGTCCTTCACCCTAATGCCAGCATTGTTGGCGGCGTAGTCGCTCGCCAGATGATTGTCCAAGCACCACCGCTTTGGCCTGATGCCCGGCCCAGGTGGCCAGGAAATCCGAATTCATGGTGTGGCGGCGCCCCAGTGTGTGCGGTAGATAATTGGCCCCGGCGTTGACGAACACTGCGGCGATGCGATCGCGGTCTTCCGCGACCAACGCACCGTCCACCATGCGCAGGCCGGCCGCCGCAAACGCCGCGCGCGCGCCGGCGAGATCCAATTGGTGGTCCATCATACCGCGCCCCACAACCAGCTTGCTCGGTGCGCCGGCCACGCTGCCGATCAACACCACCCGGCAGGCGAATTGCTCACCACCCAACGAGGCCGAGGCGCGCTGCGAATAAAGCGCCGGGTTGCGCCCGATATCGGCGTCGCTGGTGTCACTTTCGGCAATCTCGCCCAACGCCACGGCCGCACCCAGCGCCGAGGCGTCGCGGCTCATGCCCGACGCCGTCAATAGGTTGCGGTCGACCACGTCGTGGCCGCGCGAAGCCGCCTCCTCGACCCGGGCCGGCGTCATATGCGGCACCTTCATCTCGACGCACTGCACGTCGTCGATATCGCTGATCCCGGCATCGGCGATCGCGGCGCGCACCGCAGCTGCGGCCTCGCGCACTTGCACCAGGGTGCCATATTCCTCGGGCAGCAGCCGCCGCGTGTTGGCGACCCCGAGTACCAGCCGTATTTCGTCACTGCCGGTCGCCGCGTGAGGCTGTTTAGTAGAGGCTGGCCGTTTGATAAACAGCTTGTGGTGCGGGCACATCAGGCCGGCGGTGCCGCCGATCATCATCATCGGGATGCGCTCGAAGGCGTCGGCCATCGAGATGTCGAGAAACTCGGCCAGCAGCAACTGCAGCGATTGCGACGCATAACCCCGCACCAGGCCATCGCCCTCGGTCTGCGAGATGATCCCGACCACATGGGCCGGATCGATCTCGCCGCTCTCGAAGCGACTGCGAATTTCGGAAACGTCGGCCGGCCCCGCCATCGGCACCGTGCAGATATCAGCGTCGTGCATATTTCCCCCCGGGTTCCTCAAGATCCTACCGGTGGGAATGATCCATCACGAACGAACGATCGTGCGTCAGGGTGCGCGCCCACGCAATCAGCACATTGCCCGTGGCGCAC